>JAQUVE010000151.1 GCA_028693565.1 Sulfurospirillaceae bacterium
AATTTAACATTTGTAATTATGGTAATGAACGTGAGTTTCTCCCCAACTTTGGGACTCTTTCTTTAACCCGTTCTCTCAAACGAGGACGAAATTATATACCTAGCTTCCTTAAAATAAGGTTAAGATGCGAAAAGGATTATTGAATATGTGTATAGCCTGTTTCTGGCTCAATAGCAATTGTTATATTTTGATCATCACATGGGTTATTAGCACATAGAACTATTTGGCATGGTGTCGTTAATAGCCGCCCTATTTCATATACAGCTGGACTCGTTGCTAAATCTCCTCCTATAGGACGTCCAATATAATCAAAAGCAATTCTATGTGCACCATTACAGCTACCCAAGAAACTTACAAGTTGTACACCATATTTTGTGTTTAAATTCATCTCTTTGGAAATATGTTCATCTCCTAGAGTAAAAGAAGCATGGTTCGCACCTATAAGATATTTTGTTGGATCTTGCGGATTCCTTGCAACTTCATTAAAAGTTCCGGATTGATTTGGATTGCCATCATAATTAGCAGTACCAGCTACAGTGTTTGGAGAATCTGAAAATACAACGTAAGCGGTAAATGAATTTGCGGGGGTTTCAACAGCCACATTAAAAAAATTCAACTGCCATCGTCCTTTATAGTAATACTGTGGCTCTTTATTTTTTCGTGCAAGATTGGTATATTTTGACATACTAACTGTTGGTATAAACTTATCATCACTCATGGCTAAATGTTGGGTATAACGTATATGTCCTATAACTTGATCCGCAGCTTCGCGTAAGCTACTGCGTTCAAAACTTGCAGTTACAAAATAGGACAAAACGCCTATGATAACAATGACAAAAACAAGTTCAAGCATCGTAAATGCTTTTTTCATCGTATCCCTTTTTAAGATATATGGTATAAATAAAACGTTTCAACCTTTACGCCATAATAGATAATATCAATCTTCTCTTGATACCCATCCACTTCTTTATGATTGATTAAACGATAGCTATCATCGCTTTCAATCCCATAGAATTTAAGTCTTAATGCCATTTTATCATCTTTCACGTTCACTTTAGAAATACCACGTTTTTTTAATTCTTCTGCTAATTCCTTGGCAATATGATACTTGATGGCAAAATGCTTTGAAGGATTACGCATCAAAGTATAAAGAGGTTGGTTTAAAAAACTAAGTCCCGTATTGCATAGAAGCGTAATAATGACAAAAGAAAAGAAAAAATTATGGTATTTGCGAAACTGCGGAAGTCGCACACGGTAACTGTTGAAAAAGACTTTAATCATCAAGGGAATTGCTAAAACCACAAAAGGTGCAAAGTCTTCTAAGAGAAGTTTTTGTCGCAAAGAAAGCATTAATGAAAAAAGCAACGAGAAAAAAGATATATACCATAAAATATTTTTTTCTTCCTTGATTAAAATTCGATAAAGCGCATACACAAAATATAAAAATAAAAAAGGTGAAAAAATAATAGCATAGACACCCACAGTATCTAAAAAGTAGCCTTTTGGTTTACCCCCTGTATCATATCCATAGAGATACATTGAGCAGCTAAATAAGATAAATGTTAAAGCTAACATCTCTTTTTTATGATTAAACAATGCATAGAAGAAGAGTGCTACATAGAGTATGGCAAAAGAGTTATCGATGAAAAGTGAAACAATTAAGACAAGATAGGCACTTATTTTAAATTCACGCATATACAAATAGACAAATAAAAGGGTAAAAAATATGACAAGAGAGCCACTATTAACAAAGAGTGCAACACTATTTACCCCTGGCAAAAGGGCATAAATAGCAACGGATAGTATCCTATCTAAACGTCTTTTTAAAATCAATTTTCCTATTTTATAAAGTATGATAATTGATAATAAATGCAACACTATAAATGGAGCTCGCAATGCTAGGTCATTTTGTCCAAAAATTTTTGTTGAGTAAAGCGCAATATAATGGACTGCATTGCTACCATTAAAAAATATATTGGCTTCATCATAGCTAATAGAAATCGTATGAACACCACACATGAGCAAAAATGTACTCACACATAAAATCAAAAATAGATAGAGTGGCTCTCTCATAGTTTTAAAAAATTATTTAAAATAGTATACCCGTGTTCACTCAGTATTGATTCGGGGTGAAATTGTACACCATAGATTTGCTTGCCTTTAATTTCCAATGCCATAATTTCATGGTCATCCGTACTATAAGCAGTCGGGATAATTTCTTCGGGTAAATTTTCTTGTTCAACAATAAGTGAATGATAACGTGTAGTTGTAAATGTTTCAGGCAGTCCCTCGAAAAGACAGCTATTGTGTAATTGTTGGGTGATAGACGTTTTACCATGCATCATACGTTTTGCACGAACAACCTTTCCTCCAAACACCTGACCAATGGCTTGATGTCCTAAACAAATTCCCAAAATTGGAATTTTGCCTGCAAAATACTTGATAACTTCCAAACTTACTCCAGCCTCATTTGGTGTAGCTGGGCCTGGAGAAATAATAATTTTTTCAGGATGCATTGCTTCAATTTGCTCAAGAGTCAACTCATCATTGCGGATAATTTTTAAATCCGCTCCTAATTCCAAACAGTATTGAACAATATTGTAAGTAAAGCTATCGTAGTTATCGATCATTAAAACCATGTGCGCAATTCCATAAACTAAAATTAGCAAAGCTTAAATATCATAACACTATTTTGCTTAATGACTTATTTGATTTTACGACTCCATACACTCCGATACAAACCATGTGAGAGCAAGCATATCGGCACTACCGCCTGGAGATAGATTTTTTTCAATTAAATCTTCATCAAAAAGCCGAAGGCTCTCATCGAGTCTATCAGGATATGTCTCTACATATAAAAGCCATTGTGATGCTTTTTCTTTTACATAACTAAGTCCATCCTTACCACCACGAGACCATACCGTACTATCTTCTAGTGTGGACATCAATAAAAGCAACGTTTTTTTCAAAGCTATTTCTTCACTCCACTGTTTTAACTGCTCTTTGTAAAAAGGCAAACTTACTTCAAAAAGTGTAGGAAAACCCTCTTGTGCTTCACCTCTAATACCTAAACTTCCTGTTTCATAAAAAAAGCGAGCCCCCGCTGTATCAGGGGTTATGGCTATCAAGTCCTTTTGCACCAAAGAAGTGCATAGCATTTTGATACTTGCATGTAAAGCCTCACAGGTGAAAGGCTCTTTTTTTGCTCTTATCAGTCCTAATGCCCCGCAAACTACGGCTAAGCAAAAGACCATCCCTTTGTGTGTATTAATCCCTTTAGTCGCATGAAACATTGCCTTATCGCAAGCAATTCCTATTTGGCGTAAAGCATAAAAAATTTGTTGTGGCTCTTGATAATGTATCGTATACGCACCATGAAAGTATTTTCGCACAAATGGCACTATCGCATCAATACTATGATAAAAGGTGTTGATAGTCATATCATAGTGTGCTCCACTATTGGCACTATCGACAAGACCAGGCTTTGGCGTTAACTCAACTTCTTTACACATAGCGACTTTAGCTAAATGCGTTAAATACTCCATTAAAGCATGCTCTTTAACACTTCTTGTAATATACGCTTGCAGTTCGAAAAGCGAATGCGCTTGAGCACGAGCGCACATAAAGGCTTCATTATCACAAATGTAACACTTACGTTTAGCAAACCCCAAGTCACTTCGAGAAAGTACTTCTTTACTTGGGGTTAGTACATCAATATCCATAAAACGTCCCAAAGGATGCTCCATTTCTATCTTACATGTAAGCTGTTTAAGAGCCATAGCCTCTTTCTGGCACACGAAAAACGCCTCAACTCCCGCAAAATTTATACGTTTTTCATTGTAGCGAGGATTGCACTCTTTGGTGATATACGCCTCTGCTACATCAAAAATAGCCAATGTTTCAGGGTTCACTTTAACTGCTCCTGGCATATTAATACTAAGAGAAATCAAAGAAGAACCCGCAAAACGTTCAAGCAAATAATGCTGTCTTTGAACACGTTCTTCTTTTGCCTGAAGGATTTCGTGAAGGGTCGATGGTCTTAATATCATAGCTTAAGCCAACTGCCTTACCACATCGATCACTGAGCCATCTCTGTAACGAATTAACGCAACCACTTTATCCGTATAAGCGATCTCTTTAGGCTCACCACATAGTCTTATAGCTCTTTCATAAAGCGTTTGCATATCGACAACTGCAATACCTGCTTTCATCAAGCGTTCTTTAAGGGCTGGATTTTTAGGATTGACGGCAATGCCTTGATCCGTAATCACAACATCAATGCTTGAACCAGGTGTTACTATCGTATTAACTCTTTTAGTGACTGTTGGTATACGTCCACGTGTTAACGGGGAAACAATAATGGCTAATTTTGCTTCCGCTGCAGTATCACAATGGCCACCTGATGCTCCACGTAAAAGACCTTTTGAGCCTGTGATGACATTGACATTAAAATCTAAATCCACCTCCAAAGCACTCAAAACGACGACATCAAGCTGTTTAATTGAAGCACCCTTGGAGCTTGGATTGGCGTATTCATTGGCACTAATTTCAATATGGTTTTTATTCTCGCCCAATGATTTTGCGGCAAATTCATCAAAACTTTGAACATCTAATAATTTTTTAATCAAACCACGTTTCAACATATAAACCATCGTACCGGTAATGCCTCCTAATCCAAAGCTTGCTGTGATTTTCTTTTCTTCCATCTTTTCACTTAAAAACATCGTTGTAGCTAAAGATGCTCCACCGGTTCCTGTTTGAAGACTAAAGCCCTCTTTAAAAAGACCTGAATATTCAATCACTTTGGATGTCAAACTTGCCAATAGAAGCTCTTTCGGATTAGTTGTCATACGCGTCTCACCCGCACCAATTTTTGAAGGATCACCCACTTCATCCACCACAACAACACAATCTACTTGGTCTTGAGAAATACTTGCTGGCGCATTTGGGTACTCTTCAAGAGATTCAGTAAGAACAATAACGTATTTAGCATACTCAGCATCACACATCGCATAACCAAGTGAGCCACATTTTGAACGTCCTTCGTATCCATTGGCATTACCAAAACGATCACACACTGGCACGCCAATAAAAGCAACGTCAATTTTCAGCTCACCAGATTGAAGTAAATGCACACGTCCTCCATGCGAGTGAATATGCACTGGTTTTTCCATAAGTCCTTTTGAGATAGCTTCACCAAGTTTGCTACGTAACCCTGAGGTATAAATTTGTGTAACTACACCATTTTTAATATGCTCAATTAATGGATCATGTACCGAAGCCAAAGAACTTGAAGCCAGCGTTAAATCTTTAAATCCCATGGCCGCAATGACATCCATCACCTTATTGATAATCATATCTCCACCACGAAAGGCATGGTGAAAAGAGATGA
>JAQUVE010000023.1 GCA_028693565.1 Sulfurospirillaceae bacterium
ATGATAGCTTTTGCTTTAAGTGATAGTTTAAGCAGTGTTATCGATGGAGATTCTCAACCAGCAGAAAATACGTTCTCAGGTGAGCCATCAAGTGAACCATCTAAAAAAACAACACCTGCAATGAGTACAGAAGAGATAAGTAATATTGAACTTATCAAAGATGTTAAATTACCCATTCGTGTGCGCATCGGTTCAAAAAAAATGCTTCTCAAAGATGTATTAAGTATGGATATAGGCTCGGTGATAGAACTAGACCAATTGGCCAATGACCCTCTTGAAATACTTGTTGGCGATAAAGTCATTGCTATGGGTGAAGTGGTTATTGTTGATGGTAACTTTGGTGTGCAAATAGGAGAAATTGGAACCAAACGAGAGCGACTTGAAAAGTTAAGATAGTATGCATCATAATTACATAAAAGACACACAAAGTTCAACTGAAGCAAGCCTTTTTCATATTGTTTCAGATTTTGCAAAAGGTTTTGATGAACTTGAAGATTTAGGTCCAAGTGTCACTTTTTTTGGAAGCGCACGGTTTGATGAGAATAATCTTTATTGCAAAGAAGCTTATACCCTTGCTAAAATGCTTGGAAGTAAAGGCTACTCGATTATTACAGGTGGTTCACGTGGCATTATGGAAGCGGCCAATAAGGGTGCTTATGATTCACATAAATGCGAATCTATTGGGCTTAATATCAATCTTCCCCATGAGCAAAAGATTAATCCTTATACAACCAAACAATTAACATTTGATTATTTTTTTGTACGTAAAGTGATGTTGATAAAATATGCTCTTGCTTATGTGATTTTTCCTGGTGGATTTGGAACATTAGATGAGCTATTTGAAGCTTTAACACTCACACAAACAGGCAAAATCACGAAAATTAGTATCTTTCTTTACGGTAAATCATATTGGGAAAAGTTAGTGGACTTTATCCAAACAACAATGATAGAGCATCAGACAATTTCAGTACAAAATATAGAACTCATTGTAGTGAGTGATTCGTTAGAAGAAATTGTATGTAAAATTGATCAGAGACTTATTTCGTACGTGAATGAACTCAAAGAAGCTGGGTTGCATAATTCGGCTTATTATAAAAAAGCATTAGAATTTTTATCCAATAAAGAGTAGTTATGAAGCCTATGAAAGAGAAAATAGTCACATCGCCATCTAAAAATACAAAATTGTATTTTATTAAAACCCATTTACCTGCTTTTTTAGCAGCGCTTTTATTGGCTTTTGTATTGTATGAGATTAGTTTTTATATCTTTAAAACCTATCGTGCTTTTTTTAATTCAGATGCTGCAATCGCTAATATATTGGCCGAAGAAATTGTCTTATCTGGAAGTTTTTTTCCGAGCCATTGGTGGTATGTCAATAACGATTTATGGGTTTTTTATAAACAAGCTTTGGTGATTCCATGGGTGCTTTTAGGTAAAAATGGTTATTTTGCGCATGCTTTCACTGTTTTTATCGTGAGTCTGTTTATGGTTGTTTTTATTTACAATTTTTTTAGGGCACTTATGCTCTCTCGTGCTTCCGCATTGATGGGTGGCGTAGTCGTTTGTATTGGTTACTCGCCTATGTATTTGCGTGAGCTCTACGGTGAAGCCGCTTATACGTGGTATTTTATTTTCATGGTAGCTTTTTTATACATGTTTCGAAAACTTAGTCCTCATGTAATTCGAAAATCTACCAAAATCAAAGCTTTTTTTCTTTTTATGGTGTTGCTTTATCTATTGGTCTTAGCTAACCCAATTCGATTTTTTGTCTATTATGTAGCGCCTTTTTTTGGAGCGCTTGTATTGATGGTTTATTTATCCAGAGATAGTGTTAAGACGTTTAATGAATCGGTAATGAAGCTACTCTCAGTCAAGAAAGTTATTATTTTTATTTGTGCGATGTGTGTGATGGGGTTTGCTACGATTGCGCATTACGCATTATTGGAGAGTTTGCATTTTTCAGGAGGCGCTAATCAAGCTGTATTGATGCCCTTAGAGGCACTCCCTGTTCATATCGCCCATGCCTTCTTGGGGCTCATTAATTTTATTGGTGCAGAATGGGGTGATAACGTTTTGATCTCTTCATTTACAGGTGTTATCTCTTTAGCGAAATTTTTTCTTTACCCCATTGTTTTAATTATCCCTGCTTTGTATGTTAAAAAATATTATTATCAGATGAGTTCATCAGAACGTATGACCGTTCTTTTTTCTTATGTTGGTTTCGCCATTATTATGTTGCTCTATTCTACATCTTCTTTGCACGAGCATGCGTGGGCAGCACGTAATAATATTCGTTATATTTCACCTTTTTTAATGATGATTTTATTGTGTAATGTCATTATGTGGCGCTTCTTCCCAATGATTCCTAAATTGATTTTATTAGCCTGTTTAGCTCTATCTCTTGGTTCATCATGGAGTTATGTCTCTCCTCAAGGATGGCGCCAAATCGTTGATCAGCGTATTGCGTTGGTTGAAGAGTTAAAAAATCATGATTTACATTTTGGTTATGCAACGTATTGGGATTCCCATATGTACACGGTTTTTAGCGATGGTGAAGTTGATATACGACCAATAAAATTTACAGACCAGGGATTAAGTGCTGAGACATGGCTCTCGAGCGATGGTTGGTATCAAAAAGATTCAACCCCTGGTAAAGTTTTTTTCTTAGCCAATGGAGAAGATATTGATGATTTTTACAATGGTATGAAAAAGATGAATATGCCCGATCCCATAGAGCAATTCGCTTTTGGTAATTATACGATTTTGGTCTTTGAAAAAAATCCACTCTATGTGAAAAAAACTAAAGCTGAACCTAGGAAGAAAAAGCGTATAATTATGGCTCCGTAATTTTACATCAAAGGGTTAAGAGTGGAGCCTATTCACATAAGCGTTGTTTCCCCCGTATACGGCTGTAAAGCGTGTTTGTTTGAGTTGCATGAACGTTTAGTCAATGCCCTTTCAAAGATTACCGATCAGTTTGAAATTATCTTTGTTAATGATGCGTGTCCCCAAAATTCTTGGGAGAGTATAGAGGCAATTTGTTATAAAGATAAGCGTGTTAAAGGCATTAATCTTTCTCGTAATTTTGGTCAACATTATGCAATCACTGCTGGGCTTGATTATTCAAAAGGTGAATGGGTTGTGGTGATGGATTGTGATCTTCAAGACCAACCCGAGGAAATCATCAAACTTTACACAAAAGCGCAAGAGGGCTACGATATCGTTTTTGGAAGACGCGTTGAAAGGCAAGATAGTTTTCTAAAGCAGTTAGGCTCTAAAGTTTTTAATAAAGTCTTAGAATATTTTACTGAAACTAAACATGATAACACCATTGCCAATTTTGGTATTTATGCTCGAAAAGTGGTTGATGCGATTAATCGTTACCGTGAACATAGTCGCGATTTTTTACTCTTTGCTCGAATGGTGGGTTTTAAAAAAACAGAGATACAAATAGCACATGCCAGTCGTGCTCATGGGCAGTCTTCTTATAACCTTCGAAAACTTATTAAATTGGCGATTGACTCAATTATTTCGCATTCTAACAAACCTCTTAGGCTCTCCATTGAACTAGGATTTACTATCTCAACGATTAGTATGTTGTTTGCTTTTTGGTTAGTGATGCGTTATTTCTTTTTTCACACACCAACAGAAGGATGGACGAGTTTAATGGTCTCTATGTTTTTTATGTTTGGTTTACTATTTGCGATTATTGGTATCGCAGGTCTTTACATTGGCAAAATTTTCGATGAAGTAAAACATCGCCCTTTATATATCATTCAGGAAACAATTAATTTATGAAAAAAATAGCTATTTTACAGTCCAATTATATCCCTTGGAAGGGGTATTTTGACATTATAGGCAGCGTGGATGAGTTTGTGTTGTATGACGATATGCAATACACTAAAAATGATTGGCGTAATCGCAATAAAATCAAAACCCAAAATGGTTTGCAGTGGTTAAGCATTCCTGTGCGCCAAGAGAGTTTGCACCAAAAAATCAATGAAACAAAGATTACCGATACCAAGTGGCATATCAATCATTGGCGAAGTATTGCGCAAAATTATGCCAAAGCTCCTCATTTTAAAGCCTATAAAGAGCGGTTTGAAAGTTTATATATGTGTGCTACACAGGAGAGTATTAGTGAAATCAATCGACATTTTATAGATGCGATTTGTGCTATGGTTGGGATTAAAACGATTATTCGAGATTCGAGGGAATTTGTATTAGCAGATGGTAAAAGTGAAAGATTGTTAGCTTTATGCCAAAATTTAGGGGCAACAACATACCTTAGTGGTCCTGCGGCACGTGATTATTTAGATGAATCGATTTTCAAAGAGGCTGGCATTGAGGTTGAGTGGATGGATTACAGTGGTTATACGGAATATCACCAACTTTTTCCTCCTTTTGAACATGGGGTGAGCATTGTTGATTTGATTTTAAATGAAGGCGAAAATGCCAAAAATTTTATGAAAAGTAGGAATATATGATCCATTTTAATAAACCTCCTCTTAGTGGGCGTGAAGAAAAATATGTATTAGAAGCGATGAAAAGCTTGAAAATTTCAGGCGATGGTGCTTTTAGTAAACGATGTCAACAGTGGTTTGAAGAACGCTTGCCATGTAAAAAAACGTTATTAACACCTTCGTGTACACACGCACTTGAAATGGCAGCACTTTTGTTGGAAATCAAAGAAGGTGATGAGGTCATTATGCCAAGCTATACGTTTGTGAGCACGGCTGATGCTTTTGCCCTTCGAGGGGCGACAATAGTCTTTGTTGATATAAGGCCCGATACCCTCAATATCGATGAAAAACTTATTGAGCGTGCCATTACCCCTAAAACAAAAGCGATAGTTCCCGTACACTATGCAGGTGTTGCATGTGAGATGGATACGATTATGGCAATTGCTGAGAAACATCATCTGTTTGTGGTAGAAGATGCTGCACAAGGTTTTGCAAGTACGTATAAAGGCAAGGCATTAGGAACTATTGGCCATTTAGGTGCTTTTAGCTTTCATGAAACAAAAAATATCACCAGTGGCGGCGAAGGTGGACTTTTACTCATCAATGATGAGCGTTTTATGCACAGAGCAGAAATTATCCGAGAAAAAGGAACCAATCGTAGTCAGTTTTTTAGAGGGATGGTCGATAAATACAGTTGGGTAGATATTGGAAGTAGCTATTTGCCTTGTGAGTTACAAGCAGCTTATTTATGGGGTCAACTTGAGATGAGTGATGTGATTCAAGAATCACGTATGAAAAGCTGGAAATGTTATTATGACACATTAATTCCACTTGCTAAAAAAGGTTTGATAGAGCTTCCTATTATGCCAAAAGAGTGTGTACATAATGCCCATATGTTTTATTTTAAAGTGAAAGATTTGGATATGCGAACACAGTTATTAGACGCTTTTAAAGCAGTCTCGATTGGTGCTGTATTTCATTATATTCCATTACATAGTGCTCCTGCTGGTTTAAAATTTGGGCGCTTTTTTGAAGAAGATAACTATACAACAAAAGAGAGTGAACGCTTAGTGCGCTTGCCGATGTATTTTGGTTTACGTGAACAAGAAATTGCAGAAGTGTGTGATGTTATCGTAAAATGGAGTAAACACTAATGGCTCATTTATATATTTTTGGAACAATCTTTTTCACTGTCTATGGACAACTGATTATCAAATGGCGAATACCTATATTTGGTCATTTACCAGAAGAGAGTTTGGCTAAAATCATCTTTTTGCTAAAGCTTTTTTTAGATCCTTTTATTTTAAGTGGGTTTGTTTCGGCTTTTTTAGCTTCTATGTGCTGGATGGCAGCGATGACAAAGTTTGAGTTAAGTTATGCTTATCCGTTTATGGGGCTAACCTTTGTTGTTGTATTTGTCTTATCTGTTTTTTTATTTGCAGAGAGTGTAAATTTTTATAAAATTTTGGGATTAGCACTGGTTGTGCTTGGTATTTTCATTTCAAGTAGAGCAGGTTAGGGCGAATAATCGCCCTATTATCCTTATTGGGCTTTTCCCATTCCTCCACCACGAGGGCGATTTTGCATCTGCGCAGCTTGCCCTTTTTGAAGCTCTTCAGGTGTGATTTTCCCATCTTTATTGGTATCGAAAAAAGCAAAATCTGGGGAGTTTCCAGCATTTCTCATAGGCATTCCAGCATCAGCTTTACTTTGCATACGAGCTGCCTTAACCGCGTAAAACTCCTCTTCGCTAATGACACCATCTTTATTAGTATCATAAACATTAAAACCCATAGGTCCTCTTGTGGTTGGCATTGCCTCGGCTGCAAAGGAAAGACTTGCCACGACACTTAACAGTGCCACATAACGAAAATAATGTTTCATAACGTATCCTTTTTTATTTGGTTGACACATTTTTGAAGTCTTGCTTCAAAAATGACGCTAACGCTGAGTTTTCTTCGGCAGAAAGCCCGCGCACCTTTGGTGCTTAGAGTCCTTGTAAAACTCTATGGTTTACGAAGCATATCTAAAAGCTCAATCGGACTTACATGTAACGCATCTGCTATTTCGCGAAGTGTATTTGTCCCTTTAGCTTCAAAGCCTTTTTCTTTTAGGTATATTTGTGTTTTTTGACAATCAAATTGATACTGTTCACATGCTGCATTTAAAGTCAGCTTTCCATAACCACCGCCTTCTTTCAATGGAACCATATTAGTGTTCGTAGTGACATTAGTTTTATTTTTTTTGGTTAAATCTATCATTTCAAAGAGTTGTGCTGGAGAGCGACCATTTTCTCTGGCAATTTGAGCTATACTTTTTTCTAAATCCACACCTTTGAGTTTTTTAGTAACGAATTGTGCGACAATTTCTTCAGCATTTGTACCAGTTTTTTCTGAAAAATCTTTGATGTTTGAAAGCTCTGCATGGCCATAAGGTGCCTTATTGGCCTTTTGCTCCCAACTTGCTTTAACATCATCTTCAAAATCTAGAAATTGATCAAAAGGTGTCCAATAATAAAGTGTTCCTACAATGAAAAGAACATTGATACTTAGGGCGAATAAAAATTCTTTTGTCAATAAACTAAAATGACGAGCCCTATTTTTTAAATAACACATTAAAGGTGCCCAGTTTAAATATAAGTGAAATAACATTCCACTCAAAAAAAGTACCATAAAGGTGACATGTAAATTGGTATATTGTGTTTTGTCTAGACCTAAAAGCTCCCAATTTGTCCAATTAGCAACACGTCCTTTAGGTGATATAAAAAGTAAAATTCCCGTGTAGCTCATTATTAAAAATGAAAAAGTAATGCATAATGATATAAAACGGCGTAAGCTATTCATTGAGAATCCTTATGTTAAATATAATTGAAATTATGACATTAATTTGTTAAGAGAATGTTAATGGCGCTTTGAGTGTTGAAGCAAAAAAGAGATTTTAAGTACCTTTTAGCTAAAATAAATCACTTTTTGATGTAAAGGATATTGATTATGAGAGGCTATAAAGTCTTTGCAGGAACAGCAAACCCAGAGTTTGCTAAAAGGGTCGCGAAACATCTCTCCTTACCGCTTTCAGCAGCAGAGATTAAAACATTTAGTGATGGTGAAATTAGTGTACAAATCAGCGAGAGCGTGCGTGGTAAGGATGTATTTATCATTCAATCAACCTGTGCGCCTGCAAACAAAAACCTAATGGAACTTCTTATCTTAACGGATGCGCTTCGTCGAAGTTCAGCAAGCACAATTACTGCTGTTATGCCTTATTTTGGCTATGCAAGACAAGATAGAAAAGCAGCTCCAAGGGTTCCAATTACAGCAAAATTGGTTGCTAATATGATTCAAACAGCGGGTGTTGATAGAGTTGTAACGATCGATTTACATGCAGGACAAATTCAAGGTTTTTTTGATATTCCTGTGGATAACCTATATGGTTCTATCATTTTCAATGATTACGTCAAAGCAAAAAATCTTAAAAACCCTATCATTGCAAGTCCTGATATCGGTGGAGTTGCTCGTGCTAGAAGTTTTGCAAAACTTTTAGGTGTTGATATGGTCATCGTTGATAAACGTCGCGAAAAAGCCAATGAATCTGAAGTCATGAATATTATTGGTGATGTCTCTGGTAAAGATGTCATTTTAGTGGATGATATGATTGATACTGCAGGTACTATTGTTAAAGCAGCTGAAGTACTAAAGAAAAAGGGTGCGACTAGTGTAATGGCGTGTTGTACACATCCTGTTTTAAGTGGGCCAGCGTATGAGCGAATAGCCAATGGAGATCTTGATGAGCTTGTTGTCTCAGATACCATTCCTCTGAAAGAAAATGTTGATAAAATTAAAGTTTTGAGTGTTGCTCCTGTTTTTTCGGAAGTTATTAGGCGTGTTTATCACAATGAAAGTGTTAATGGATTGTTTATTTAATGCAAAACAATATTAGAAATTTTTCAATAATTGCCCATATTGATCATGGGAAAAGCACATTAGCAGATAGACTTATTCAAGAGTGTGGTGCAGTAAGTGCACGTGAAATGACCACGCAAATGATGGATACCATGGACATCGAAAAAGAACGTGGTATTACGATTAAAGCACAAAGTGTGCGCCTTACTTACGTAAAAGAGGGGCAAGTTTATATCCTCAATCTTATTGATACTCCAGGCCATGTAGATTTTTCCTACGAAGTTAGTCGCTCTTTAGCTTCGAGTGATGGTGCATTACTTGTCGTAGATGCCTCTCAAGGTGTTGAAGCTCAAACTATTGCCAATGTCTATATCGCGCTTGAAAATAACCTCGAAATTATCCCTGTCATCAATAAAATAGACCTTCCAGCCGCTGATCCTGAGCGTGTTAAAGATGAGATAGAGCATACGATCGGACTTGATTGTAGCCATGCTTTAAATGTGAGTGCCAAAAGTGGTATTGGTATAAGAGAATTACTCGATACCATCGTTGATAAAATCCCTTCTCCCATGGGAGATAGCAATGCCCCAACCAAAGCTTTGATTTATGATAGCTGGTTTGATAACTATTTAGGAGCACTTGCTCTTGTCAGAGTTTATGATGGAAGTATCAAAAAAGGGCAAGAAGTTTATGTCATGGGGACAGGCAAAAAACATGAAGTATTAAACCTTATGTATCCACACCCTTTAGTACTTCAAAAAACAGCTGAAATTAAAACAGGTGAAGTAGGCATCGTTGTTTTAGGGCTTAAAAACGTAGGTGATGTCAAAGTTGGCGATACAATCACTGATAATCGAATGAAAACAAAAGAGGCTATTGCAGGATTTAAAGAGGTCAAGCAATTTGTTTTTGCTGGACTTTATCCTATTGAGACTGATAAATTTGAAGAGTTACGTGATGCCCTTGATAAACTCAAACTCAATGATTCCAGTATTTCGTATGAGCCTGAGACTTCTGCTGCTTTGGGTTTTGGTTTTAGGGTTGGATTTTTAGGGCTGTTACATATGGAAGTGATTAAAGAGCGTTTGGAAAGAGAGTTTGATTTAGATTTAATTGCCACCGCACCTACGGTTACCTATAAAGTGACAACGACTAAAGGGGCAGTAATAGACATTCAAAATCCAAGTCAATTACCTCCTGTCAATGAGTTTGAAGAGATTCAAGAGCCTTATGTTAAAGCGACTGTTTTGACTCCGACAGAATTTTTAGGCAATATTATCATTCTTATGAATAATAAACGTGGTTCGCAAAAAAAGATGGATTATTTAAGTCCTGAGCGCGTTTTACTCGAATACGAAATCCCCCTTAATGAAATTGTGATGGATTTTTATGACAAACTTAAATCCGTCTCTAAAGGCTATGCCAGTTTTGATTATGAACCGATTGGGTATCAAGTAGGAGATTTGGTTAAACTTGACCTTCTTGTGGCTGGTGAGCCTGTGGATGCGCTTTCTATCATCGTTCCTCGCGTAAGTGCGCAAACCAGAGGTAGAGACTTTGTTAAAGCGATGAAAGAGATTGTTCCACGGCAGCTTTTTGAAGTGGCGATTCAAGCGAGTATCGGGACCAAAGTCATCGCTCGTGAAACCGTAAAATCTATGGGCAAAAACGTTACGGCAAAGTGTTATGGTGGTGATATTACACGGAAACGAAAACTCTTAGAAAAACAAAAAGAGGGTAAAAAGCGCATGAAGTCCATTGGTAAAGTACAATTACCGCAAGAGGCGTTTTTAACCATTTTGAAATTAGATTAAATCCACTAGTATGCGTTGCCATCTTTGTTTACAATGGAGTTGGCAACCGCTTTGTAAAACGTGTCTCTCAACCCTTTTAGAGCCAACGCCTGCCAAACGCATTTTGGAGAGTGGGCTCAAAGTCTATTCTTTTTACCAATATAGCGAAATAGCCAATCTACTTCACACTAAACACACCTACATTGGTGCTAAGATTTTTGCGCAACTTGCTAAAAACTCTATGCTTCCTTTTTTGCAACAATTTGATTTTCCCAAAGGTGCTTACGGTATTCCTATCGATGACCATGTACGTCATGGATATGCGCACAGTGCGGTTTTGGCAAAAGAGCTTAAAAGCATCCTAAAACCTTTATATGGCTCTCTTCGAGCACAAAATCATGAAACTTATTCAGGACAAAAATTGGCTTTTAGACTAAGCCATAAACGGGATTTCATCTCTACATGTAATGAGGGAATAAGTGTTGTATTGATAGACGACATCGTAACAACAGGTACTACACTTCAAGAAGCGCAAAAAGTACTTGAAAAAAATGGTGTTAAAGTACTTTTTGCCCTTGTGCTAGCAGATGCAAAAGAAAACTAAAGGTCATAGCATAGTTAAAAGTTGAGTCTAGCCTCTTTTTAGACTATTGATTAAAGAAACAAACTACAAAGACTATCAGTTATAAAATTCAGAAATAGAGATATAACATGCTTATAGGAAATCTTATCATGGAGGGGTACTATGCGACTAGATAAAAATAAATATAACATCTATCTTGTTTCAGCAATTCTTTTTGCTTGTGTTGTTTTCATGGGAGCTTCTGTATATTTTGTAGTCAAGGATGTTTCATCATCATCTAGTGCAGAGATACTAAAGACGCAAACGAAATAAGCTTAAAAGTATGATAGGCTTTTTTTATTCACTTTGAAGTATTCAATCTCTCCGATTAGAAAAATCGATAGAGGGAATTAAGAAGCTATTATATTTTTTCTCTTTTTTGGCTTTGTTGGTATTATTTTAAAAATCACAATCATTTAAATTAAATCACATGAATTGGTATAGACAGGCGAGGAACTATTTTTTTCAACATGCAATTTAATCATAAGCAACAATATTTCATAGGTGTCTTTGTCGTTGTATTTTGCAATTGTTTTTAATGTACTGTCAATAGTTTCAACCGTAACATAATTTTCCAGAAGTTTTTTTTGGAGAAAGACAACATCGCAATTAAACAATAAGCACAGTTCTTTGAAAGATTGATTTTTTGTGTTTTGGACAAGAAAATCTATATTATCTTCATGGCGAATATGTTTGTTTAAAACAATCGCAATACATTCTTGTAAAAGCTTTTTAATGGTACATCTTCGAAGCCATGCATGAATACTTAACAGTCCAATTATCAAGAGTGCTGCTAGTTTGTGTAGTATTAAAGTATATGATGTGTAATTATCTAGTACAAAAGCGATGCCCGTGATATAAAGAACAATAAACATTACGATGATCGCCAAAATAATGACGACTTTAAGAACGGTTTTATTAGTATGTTCAAACACAAAAATTCCTTTGAATTAAAAAAAAATAATAGAGCTAATGATGCACTCTATTATTTTAATCTTAGCTAAAAAATCTTAAATATCTTCGAGATAACTCTTTTATTTTGTATATTAATAAATAAAAGGGTCGAATAAATTAAACAAAAGAATTAAACAAAAGGGGTCGGAGCTAAACTTTTAACTTTTGCTTGATGTGTGGTATAATTTCAGTAAAAAGAGGTGATTATGCCACGTAAACTACGTATTGAGAGCTTAGGCTATCACCATGTGTATAACCGAGGAGTTGCCAAAGGCAATGTATTTGTCGATGATAGGGATAAGGCAAAGTTTATTGAGTTGATGTCCAGCGTGGCTAGGGAGTATAAGTTCAACATCCATGCTTTCTGTTTGATGGATAATCACTATCATCTGTTAATCGAAAATAGACGTGAAAATCTCTCTTTAGGGATGCGACAACTCAATGCGCAATATGCAATGTATTTCAATAAACGTCATAATCGAGTTGGTCATTTGTGGCAAGACCGCTATAAGTCGTGGTATGTATTAGATCTTACATACCTTTTAACTTTGTTCAAATACATCGAACTCAATCCTATCAAAGCAAAAATGACGCATACGGTAGGTGAATATCGGTACTGTGCGACATACAGTATCTTTAGAGATGCCGTGCCACCTTTTTTGCAAAATTCATTTGTGTTGAGAGAGTACCATACAAAAGAGCTGTTTGAATTGTTAGGCATTGCCATGAGTCAAAAAGAATCAGAGATAATTGAAACATTTCATAAAACGAGATATAGAAAACAAGACGGTGAAATGCAAACGGTCATATTACGTCATATTGCAGATTATTTTCAACACGTAGAGATAAAATTAGACCGAAATAAGGCAATAAAAAGAGCGCATGAAGAGGGACATAGCAAAAGTGACATTGCCAAGTATCTTTCTCTGAGCGTTGCGGGTGTTAGTAAAATCTTAAAAAGTTAAAAGTTTAGCTCCGACCCCTATAGAAGATAAAGCAAAAGCAAAGTATAATAAAGAAAAATCATTATAGGTAAGGTTAATTGATGGATAATATTTTTGACTCTAACCAAGATATCAAAACAATCAATATCGAAGATTCGATAAAAGCGAGTTATCTTGACTACTCGATGAGTGTTATCATCGGGCGAGCACTTCCTGATGCGAGAGATGGTTTAAAGCCCGTACACCGAAGAATTTTGTATGCGATGAATGACCTCGCTATCTCTTCTCGTAGTCCTTATAAGAAGTCTGCTCGTATCGTGGGTGATGTTATTGGTAAGTACCATCCACATGGTGATACAGCTGTTTATGACGCACTCGTTCGTATGGCTCAACCGTTTTCAATGCGTATTCCAATGGTCGATGGACAAGGTAACTTTGGTTCAATTGATGGGGATAATGCAGCGGCTATGCGTTACACGGAAGCTAGAATGACACCATTGGCTGAAGAGCTTTTACGTGATTTAGATAAAGACACCGTTGATTTTGTGCCTAACTATGATGATAGTATGGTTGAACCAGATGTATTACCAAGTCGTGTACCTAATCTTCTACTTAACGGTTCAAGTGGTATTGCAGTTGGTATGGCAACGAACATTCCTCCACACTGTTTAGATGAGCTTTTAGATGCTCTTTTGCTTCTTATTGATAACGCTGAAGCGACACTTGAAGAGGTAATGGAATTTGTCAAAGGTCCTGATTTTCCTACAAGCGGAATTATCTTTGGTAAAAAAGGTATTCTTGAAGCGTATCGAACAGGTAGAGGACGCGTTAAGGTACGTGCTAAAATTCATATAGAGAAAAAAAGTAATAAAGATATTATCGTGATTGACGAGCTCCCTTATCAAGTCAATAAAGTACGCTTGATTGAGCAAATCGTGGCACTTGTTAAAGACAAAATGATAGAGGGTATTAGTGAGATTCGTGATGAGAGTGATAGAGATGGTATTCGCTTAGTCATAGAGCTTAAACGGGAAGCGATGAGTGAGATTGTACTCAATAATCTTTACAAATCAACGAATCTTGAAGTAACTTTTGGCGTTATTCTTCTGGCTATTCATAATAAAGAACCAAAAATATTTACGTTGATAGAGTTGCTCAAACTGTTCTTGCGTCATCGTAAAACGGTTATTATTCGTCGTACAATTTTTGATTTGGAAAAAGCAAAAGCAAAAGCACATATTTTAGAAGGCCTTAAAATTGCACTCGATAATATCGACGAGATTATTGCGTTAATTAAAAGTAGTGCAGATACTAAAAGCGCTAAAGATAGCTTGGTTGAGAGGTTTAATCTCAGTGAAGTTCAAGCAGGTGCTATTTTGGATATGAGACTTCAACGTCTTACTGGACTTGAAAGAGATAAAATTGAAAACGAATTAGCGGAACTTCTTAAAGAGATTCAATACCTAAGTGATATTTTGAAAAGTGAAGTATTGCTTAATGAGTTAATCAAAAAAGAGCTTTTAGAGATAAAAGAGAAGTTTAAATCTAAGCGCATTACTGAAATTGTTGATGATTACGATGATATTGATGTCGAAGATTTGATTGCTAATGAACCAATGGTTGTAACGATTACACACCGAGGTTATATTAAACGAGTACCACTGAAACAGTATGAGAAACAAAAACGTGGTGGAAAAGGCAAAATAGCTGTAACAACATATGATGACGATTTTATTGAAAATTTCTTTGTTTCAGATACCCATGATACATTGATGTTTGTCACCGACCGAGGACAACTCTATTGGTTAAAAGTGTATCGAATTCCAGAAGGAAGCCGTACAGCGAAAGGTAAAGCCGTTGTCAATTTAGTTCAGCTCCAAGCAGATGAGCAAATTATGGCGATTATTCCAACAACTGATTTTGATGAAACCAAATCATTGGCATTCTTTACCAAAAATGGTGTGATTAAACGAACTAATTTAAGTGAATTTAAAAATATTCGTTCCGTTGGTGTTAGAGCTATTACATTAGATGATGATGATGAATTGGTCACTGCAAAAGTGGTTACACACGATACGAAAAATCTTTTTATCGTAACGCAAAAAGGTATGTGTATTCGCTTTAACGTTGAAGATGCAAGAGAGATAGGCCGAACAGCACGTGGTGTGACTGGTATTCGTTTTAAAGAAGAGAATGACAAGGTCGTAGGTGCGGCAGTTATTTATAATGACCAAGAAGAACTTTTAACCGTGACTGAAAAAGGTATTGGCAAGCGAACAACGGCTGAAGAGTACAGGTTACAAGGCCGTGGTGGCAAAGGTGTTATAGCGATGAAACTCACAGCAAAAACTGCCGATTTAGTAGGTGTCGTTATTGTTGATGAAGATAAAGATCTGATGGCACTTACCAGTAGTGGAAAAATGATTCGTGTTGATATGGAAACAATTCGCAAAGCAGGACGCAATACCAGTGGTGTAAAAGTCGTTTCTGTAGATGGAAGTGATGTCGTTGCGAGTATTGCGCGTTGCCCAAAAGAAGGCAAAGATGAGGATGATTTAGAATCTGATGATGAAGTAATCGAAAGTGAAGAGAGTTCTTTACTGTCAGAAGATAATGGGACACCTGAAGAGTAATGGAATAATAATTGCTTAAGATTAAAAAAATATATTGAGAAAAGGTGTAGCTATGCATAAAGGGATTGTAGCGCTTTTAGCTAGTATTGTTTTTCTTGCAGGGTGTTCTTCTAAACAAGTAGAAAACCCAGATCAGCAAAGAGACAATGTACAAAAAATTAGTCGTGCTGAAGCAAAAAGAGTATTGGAAGAGCAAAAATTGGCCTACATGGATACCGGTGCTGAAAAGACATTTGTAGTATATGGTGAAGGTATTGCTCCACAACATACCATTTCTCCTGCACAAGCGATGGCTTTAGCTAAAAGAGCTGCGATTGCAGATGGTTATCGCCAATTGGGTGAGAAACTCTATGGAGCTAAAATTAATTCAACAGATACTGTTAAAGATGCCGCTTTAAAAGATTCAAGAATTGTATCTTCAGTCAATGGCGTGGTAAAAGATGCTGCTGTAACAGATGCCACTTTTAAAGATGGTTTGTACAGTGTTAGAATGGAACTTACCATGAGCGGACGTAGGTGGATAGAAATCTTCTCCTATTAATTATAGTATGGATAGCACCATCACTCTTTGCAAGTGAGCCTTTTTGGTTTTCCTACAAAATGGTTACAGTCAATAGCGTGATGGTGTTTGAAGAAAAAAATATTTCACCTGTGATGGTACAAGACGATAGAAAAATGGACTTTTTCTGTTCGATCCCTCTTAAAAAAGAAAAAAACACTTCCACGCTCAAACTCTTACAACAACACTTTGATACACTTTTGCCATGCTTCTACGGGTCTTATTCGCATTTTATTGCGTGGGATGAACGCAATTTACGAGTGAGTAATGATAGGGTGGAAGTCATCATCGAGCCTATTTACTTTACAGTAGATTTTAAAGAGGATTTTGCTACTATAAGAGCCATAAGATAACGATAAATAGGTAGTTAAATGCACGTTGTGATTGTTGAAGATGACATAAATATGCGAAAATCTCTTGAGATCGCTCTAGGCGAGTATCAAGAGTTTACTATTTCAACGTATAAAAGTGCTATTGATGCATTAAAAAAAATAGATGATAGCGTAGATTTAATTGTGACCGATATTAATATGCCAGGGATGGATGGTATAGAGTTTATCCGAAAACTGGATGGTAAATACGATATTATTGTAATTACAGGCAACGCAACTCTCAATCGCGCTATTGAATCAGTACGTTTGGGCGTTAAAGATTTTTTAACCAAACCTTTTGAAATAGATACGCTTGTTGAAGCAATAAAGCGGCACGTAAAAGTTCGTGATAAAATCAAAATTGGTTTTGATAAAGTTGATAGCACAAGAGAACAAAGTGGAGATTTTATAGCCACTTCGCCAGAATTAGAAAAGGCGTTACATATTGCCCGCAAAGCAGCTAAAACAGATGTAAGTGTTTTGCTTTTAGGGGAGAGTGGTGTGGGGAAAGAGCTTTTTGCAAATTATATTCATAAAAACTCACCACGTATTAAAAATCCTTTTGTAGCAATCAATATGGCGGCTATTCCTGAAAATTTATTGGAAAGTGAGCTATTTGGTTATGAAAAGGGTGCATTTACGGATGCAACAAGTGAGAAAAAAGGGTATTTTGAAGTAGCTCATGGAGGTACACTTTTTTTAGATGAGATAGGGGAGATGCCTGTTGCTTTACAAGCAAAAATTCTTCGAGCTATCCAAGAGCGAACATTAGTTCGAGTAGGTGGGACGAAAGAGATTCCCATCGATGTACGCATTGTATCAGCCACGAATGCAGATATTAAAAAAATGATACAAGAGGGTCGATTTAGGGAGGATTTGTATTATAGACTCAATACAATCCCTGTTGAAATTGCGCCCTTACGACAAAGAAAAGAGGAAATTCTTCCAATTTGCGAAGTTATTTTAGATCGAGTTTGTGCTAAATATGCACTTGGAAAACGCTATTTTTCAGAAGAAGCGATAGAATCGCTTAATACTTACCGTTGGCCCGGAAATATCCGAGAGTTAATCTCGGTGGTTGAACGTGCAGTTATTTTAAGTGACGCGGAAGCTATTAGTAAAGAAGATCTGTTTTTAGAAAGTCGAAGCTGGATTTAGTGTTCAGGTGTTTTCACGCTTGAGTAAATACACCTGAATACTAAATAGACTTTTTTGATAACTTAACATGCGTGTTAGGTTATTAAAAAAGTCTAATCATGAAACCAAAGGTAAAAGTATGAGAAAGTACAATGTAGCCATCGTAGGTGCTACGGGTGCCGTAGGTGAAGAACTTTTTAGAGTTCTTGAGGAAGTTGATTTCCCAATCAATAATTTAGTGCCGTTAGCCAGTAGTAAAAGTGCTGGAATTGATATTGAATTTAAGGGTAAAAACTATAAAGTTCTCGAATTAACAGAAACAGTGTTTGAAGAGCAAGATGTAGAGATTGCATTCTTTAGCGCTGGAGGTGATATTTCTGCGCATTTTGCACACTTTGCTGCAGAAGCTGGTGCTGTTGTTATCGATAATACGAGCCATTTCAGAATGGATGCTGATGTTCCATTGGTGGTACCAGAATGTAACCCTGAGGCAATTAGTGAATGGAAAAACAGAGGTATTATCGCCAATCCAAACTGTTCGACGATCCAGATGGTGCAAGTACTTAAACCACTGGATGATATTTTTAATATTACCCGTGTGGATGTAGCAACATACCAAGCGGTGAGCGGTGCAGGAAAAGGTGGTATGGAAGAACTTGTTAATCAGATGCAAGACTTTTTTGCTTTTAAACTTGACCAATGTGAACCTAAAACATTTGCACATCAAATCGCACTTAACGTCATTCCTCATATTGATGTTTTTTTAGAGAATGATTACACTAAAGAAGAGATGAAGATGGTTAATGAAACCCAAAAAATCTTGGGCAAAAACATGGAAATTAGTGCCACATGCGTACGTGTTCCTGTTATGAGAAGTCACTCTGAGGCGATTACGATTCATTTTGAAAAAGATGTCAATGTGGAAAGAGCAGTCGAGGCACTTAAAAATGCAGAAAATGTCGTTGTTTTGGATAACCCTGCTAAAAAAGAGTACCCAATGCCAATTATTTCAACAGATACCAATGAAACGTATGTAGGTAGAATTCGTAAAGATATTAACCGTGACAATGTGCTTCATCTTTGGTGCGTTGCAGACCAGATAAGAGTAGGTGCGGCAACAAATGCGGTACGTATTGCTCTTAAATGGATCAATCAGGAAGCCTAAGAATGTTAGAACATTTTTTTGAAAAAGGATTATGGACCAGCAGGCTCATTGTCCTTTTAGCCGTTATTTTTAGTATTTTAGCTGCCTTTGCACTTTTCTTTTTAGCCAGTGCAGATTTATACCATGTTGTTATTGCAACTTATCAATACTTCTTTATGGGGATTCACCCTACAGATTTTCATGCTGATGTAGTAGCTGATATTATTGGAGCGATTGATCTGTATTTGATTGCCGTTGTGCTCTTAATATTTGGATTTGGGCTTTATGAGCTCTTTATCTCTGAAATCGATGTTGCTAAAGGCTCAGGTGGAGATAAAATTTTATATGTGAGCTCATTGGACGAACTGAAAGATAAAATCGCAAAAGTCATCGTGATGGTTCTTGTTGTAAGCTTTTTTCAAAGAGTATTGCATACAGAATACAAAGGTGCTCAGGAGATGTTTTATTTCGCTATTTCCATTACAGCACTCTCTTTAGGGTTATTTTTATTACATAAGGGTGGAAAACACGAATGATTTTTGTAGATGCATGTTTGGGAAAACCGACACCGTATACCCCGGTATGGATGATGCGACAGGCGGGGCGATATTTACCTGAGTATATGAGAGTAAGGGCTGAAGCGGGGGACTTTCTTTCGTTGTGTAAAGACCCGCAAAAAGCGTGTGAAGTCACACTTCAGCCTGTAGATATTTTAGGTGTTGATGCGGCAATTTTATTTAGTGATATTTTGGTTGTTCCTTTGGAAATGGGCATGAGACTTCAGTTTTTAAAAGGGGAAGGTCCTGTTTTCTCAGAGCCTATTAAAAACCAACAAGACCTCGATAAGCTTAGTGTTGAAAAAGCTGTAGAAGGCTTGGAATACGTCTATGAAACGATAAAGCTTATTCGTGGTAAGTTAGCCGCAGATAAAGCATTGATTGGCTTTTGCGGTGCTCCATGGACACTAGCGACTTACATGATAGAAGGGCAAGGCACTAAAACGTATGCGTTGGTTAAAAAGCTGATATATTCCAATCCTCAATTTATGCACGCACTCTTAAAAAAAGTGACTGAAGTGTTAAAACTTTATATGGAGCGCCAAATTCAAAGTGGTGCTAATGTCGTGATGATTTTTGACTCTTGGGCAGCGGCACTTGAAGAAAATGCTTATTTTGAATTTAGCTGGTCTTATATGAAAGAAATTAGCAGTTACCTCAAAGCAAAATTTCCAGATGTACCGGTTATACTTTTTCCCAAAGGTATTAGTGGTTACTTAGATAAAATTGATGGCAATTTTGATGTTTTTGGCGTGGATTGGTCGACTCCTATGGAATTAGCCAAAGAAAAATTAGGGCATAAATATGTATTGCAAGGCAATATGGAACCAACCCGATTGTACAACAAAGATGCGATAGATGAAGGCATTGATCATATCATTCATGTCATGAAAAATGAACGCCATGTTTTTAACCTTGGTCATGGGATTTTGCCTGACATTCCTGTTGAAAATGCACAATATTTTATAAAACAAGTACAAACACGCACTAAAAAGTAAGGAGTTAGCTAGGTATATTCTAGCCAACTCTCTACACGTAGGAGCAACATATCAATCACATCATATTTGGACCTGTAACATCACGACGTTTTGGTCAGTCATTAGGTATTGACCTTAGCCCTAATAAAAAGCAATGCAATTTTGACTGTCTTTATTGTGAACTTAAAGGGGCAAAAACTGTTGACAATGCAAAAAATACACCTACATATACAGAGGTATTAGAAGCTTTAAGTGAGGCTTTAAAGAGGCATCACTCAATTGATGTCATCACATTGACAGCGAATGGTGAACCAACGTTATACCCCGAGCTTGAGTCTTTAATAAATGGTATTCAAGCACTCAATACAGGCATTAAACTTCTTATCCTATCTAATGGTTCCACGATTTCAAATACGCATATTCAATCCATATTAATGCATGTAGATATTGTCAAACTCTCTTTGGACTGTGCCACTCCAATATGTTTTAAAAAACTCGATAGACCTCATAACACACTGTCGTTGGATGCTATCATAGAGGGGATGAAAACTTTTCGTCAGCGTTTCAATAAATCATTGATTTTAGAAATTTTAGTGGTTGAAGGACTTAATGATACTTATGAGGAATTTGAAGCGTTAAATGCCATATTACAAACGATACAACCTGATCGAATTGACGTTGGAACAATCGATCGTCCTCCTGCTTATTCTGTAAAAGGGGTAAGCTTACAAAGGTTAATTGAACTCGCAGATGTATTAAAAGACTTACATGTAAATATAGCATATAAAAAAGATTATCCTCCTTTACAACATCATTTTAATGAAAAGGAAATTTTAGGACTTTTTGAAAGGCGACCACAAAGTTTTGACGATATAAAATTTTCTTTTAGTGATGAAAGCCAAAAGATATTGTCAAAATTAGTCATTGAAAAAAAGGTTTGTATTAAAAATGTCGCAGGAGTTGATTTTTATGTAAAAGAAAAATAGGTGGCCCAAAAACCACCTATTTTGAATATTATGCTAGAGCGTGTTGTTTTTTATATTTGATACGCTGACCAAAGTAAACAATAGCGTATATGATTAATCCAATCACATATGATAAATAATAACTTGGAAGGTCTAATGTTTCAGCTGTTAGCTTTGGCAACATCATAAATGGTATAACGGCAATTAACATAAGGCGCTCGATAGTATTAATACGTGTCAATACAAAGCTTTGTGTCGCTGAAGTAAAAGCGAACATACCCAAAACTGCACCACCAAAGATCAGCGCAATTTCAAAAGGATTAGTAATCCATATCCATTTGCTTGGGTCATTTGGATCACCTCTGTCCACACCACCGATGAGTAAAAGTTCGTTATTGAAAAAGAACATAAACGGAAGTAGCCCTGTACGTATATCGTAAATAAATGCTTGGATACCTGTGACAATAGGATCACTCTTGGCAATAGCAGCTGAGGCATAAGCCGCCATACCCACAGGCGGTGTATCATCCGCTAAGATACCAAAATAAAATACAAACATATGTGCTGCAATCAATGGGATAACATAGCCATTATTACCTGCTAAGTCCATGATGATAGGTGCTGTTAGAGCTGCCATAACAATGTAATTGGCTGTTGTAGGAAGACCCATACCTAAGATAAGCGAAACAAAAGCCGTCATAAATAAAACAGCTAGGATATATCCTCCAGAAAGTTGATCAATGACTTCGGCTAAAATCAATCCAATGCCTGTTAAGGTAACCGAGCCTACAATGATACCTGCAACAGCTGTAGCAACTGCGATAGAAACCATGTTTTTTGCTCCAGCAACCATTCCATTGCCAATGTCGGCAAAGCCTTCAAGTACAAGAGCGGAAGTTACTTTTTCTTTGTTAAGATAAGCTTTGAGTGGTTTTTGAGTTACCATAATGAGCATAATAAAAATAATGGCACTAAAAGCTGAACTTTGCGCTGAGTGACGTAAAATAATTAGGTTATACATCAAAAAGAAAATAGGAATAAAATAGTGAATGCCTTTAGTAAAAATAGGCCATGCTTTGCCTAACACTTTAGGGTCTTCACCTTTGAGTCCCGCTTTTTTAGCTTCCAAATGCACAATATAAAAAAGAGCAATATAACACGTAAATGCAGGAATAAACGCAGCATAAACGATATCGGTATAATCAAGTCCTAAAAATTCAGCCATGATAAATGCTGCTGCACCCATAATCGGTGGCATCAATTGACCATTAACCGAAGCGGCAGTTTCAACAGCTGCTGCTTTATGAGAGCTAAAGCCTAGGCGTTTCATTAATGGAATGGTAAAAGTACCAACCGTGACAGAGTTTGCAATAGAAGAACCAGAGATCATACCCATCATACCAGAAGCCGCAACAGCCGCTTTGGCTGGGCCACCATCGTATTTTCCAAGAAGCGTATAAGCAAGCTTAATAAAATATTCACCTGCACCTGCTTTTTCAAGGAGCGCACCAAAAAGAACAAAAAGGAAAACAAAACTCGCACTAACGCCTAGAGGAACACCAAAGATACCTTCAGTAGTAAGTACCATTTGTCCAACAATTTTATTGATGCTTGCGCCTTTGTGTGCAATGACATCGGGAAGATAAGGACCAAAATAATCGTAACACAAAAAAACAATGGCGACAACCATCAGTGGCAAACCCATAACTCTACGTGATGCTTCAAGTACAACTAAGATGGTTAATATACCCACGATAACATCTGTTTGTGTCCAATTTCCAGCATGGTCTGCAAGTTCGCGGAAAGCATACCACTGATAAAGAACAACAGTAACGCCTACTATCATAATTAAAAAATCATACCATGTAATGATAGATTTTAGTTTTGTAATTTTACGCATAGCGTACATAGAAAAGCCTAAGACTACCGCAAACGCCAAGTGAATGGCTCTTATATGTGCACTATTTCCAGGTTCTAAAACGATATAAAGCTGATATAAAGACCATGAAAATGCTACGACGGCTATAAACCAATAATGCCAACTACTTTTTTCAAAATCTCTTTGTCCTTCAAACTCATTGATGAGCTTTTCATCATCCAATCTTTCTGTTAATGTCTTCAAAATACTTACCTTTTAAACTATAGAATTAATATAATGATGTGAGGATTTTTCCTCACATCAAGAAGAAATTAGAGCAAACCAGCTTCTTTAAATGCTTTAATAGCACCTGGATGTTGAGGTACACTTAAGCCTTCAAGTAAACTAGCTTTTGTAATTGTTTTATACGCAGGATGAAGCTCTTTAAATTTATCAAAATTGTCTAATATTGTTTTAACAACATGGTAAACGACATCATCTTTGACTTTTGAACTCGTTACAAGAACTGCTTTGACGCCAAGACTAGGGATGTCATTGGTTACACCTTTATAAAAAGTACCTGAAATAGTACCTTTGGCATAGTAAGGGTATTTTTTAATAAGGGCGTCAATAGGTGCTCCTTCGATAGGGACTAGGTTAATATCGACTGAGTTAGCTGCATCTTTGATATTTGCAGTTGGATGTCCTGCAACAAAGAAATAACCATCAATATGGTCATCTTGTAACATTGTTGGACCTTCTGAGTTTTTAAGCTCGTTGGCTAATGCAAGGTCTGAACGCTTAACACCAAATGCTTCCATAACAACATCAGCTGTCATAGCAGTTCCTGAACCAGGAGAGTCCATATTGATTTTTTTACCTTTAAGATCAGCGATAGTTTTAATGCCAGATTTTTTACTAACAACTAAGGCTAAAAGCTCTGGATAAATAGCGATAGCACTTCTTAGCTCAGGAACAGCTGCATCTTTGAATTTACCCTCTCCTTTAAATGCTTGATAAGCTGTGTCGCTTTGTGCGATACCAAAATCAAGTTCACCAGCTTTAATAGTATTGACATTATAGACAGAACCACCTGTTGATTCGACTGAACAACGTAGATTGGTCTCCTTCTTATTTTTGTTGACCATTTGGCAAATTGCACCACCTGTTGGATAATACGTACCCGTAACACCACCCGTACCGATGGTGATAAACTCTGCGGCAAACATAGGAACACATAATGTTCCAGCGAGGGCTAAAACAGCAATTTTTTTGTTCATACTTACTCCTTTGAAATTTAAACATCATAAATCCTACAATCTTTAGACTTACTTTTCCTTGAAGATTGCAGTATAAATTATTTAGCATCTTCTTTAAGCATAGAATAATCACTAAAATTTGATTTTATGTTGAAAAAACCTTGACATCAAAGATATTTTTCACTATAATTTCGACCTCATTCATAAACAAATGTTCCGAATTAGCTCAGCGGTAGAGTAGGTGACTGTTAATCACTTGGTCGCTGGTTCGAATCCAGCATTCGGAGCCACTTTCTTTTTAACCCCCTATTTTACGGGGTTCTAGACAACAAAATTCCTAGAGTAGCTTTTTTTTTAGCTGGTAATTTTTAATTAAACCACTTTTCTTTAACACGTTTAAATATCATTTTAGAGGTACCAGATTGCACGCTGATAGTATTGTCATCGATAATACGATAACGCTCGCCTACTTTGATGTTTTCATCCATGACGATTACTTCATTTTCTTTAACATCGTAACTAACCGCTCTTTGCACTCCAAAGCTAGAGATACTTTTCTTGTCAAATGAAAGTTCCATAATGCCCATAACTGTTTGTGTACGCCATTTGCCTAAAAGAGGATTGTAGTTGATAGTATGATCGTAAACGTATCGAGCCCCAAAAATGACAAATAAACAAGCAATTAATCCAAGCGCAAGTTTTATAAAAGAAGAAGGTATTTTTGAGCGTTTTTTTGAAAACTGTTTACGTTTTTTTGGGATAGCGTTTGAAGTAGAAACGGCTTTTTGTTTGCTTTTAGTGCGAGTAGTCTTTTTGTTTTTAGGGTATTTATCCATAAGGTTTAGCGTATCGTTGTCATTGTGATTCATAAAATTATACCCCGTTTATATGTGAAACCATTTATAATACAATTATAACCAATCTTAGGACAAGCACCTATGCTTTTTTGTGTTGAGCTGAACAACCTTTTCTTGCAAACGCTTTAATTTTTCGGTTCGAGCGTTTCTTTTTCTTCAAAACCTCCCAAATCCCTCTTTTTTCATCACAAATTTTTACCATTTTGTAATAATCTTTGCTATAATCGGATGAAATCATCATAAAGAAGCACCGTGAAACTGATTCATTTTTCGGACACGCATTTAGGCTTTAACGATTTAGATATTATCAATGAGCAAGGTATCAACCAGCGAGAGGCTGACGTTTACGATGCTTTTATGCAAGTCATTGAACAAATTAAAGCAATAAAACCTGACTACATCATCCACACGGGCGATCTTTTTCACCGTACTCATCCCTCTAATTTTACCTTTACAAAATATACACAAGACCTCGCCAACCTAGTGCTTCGCATCGCCATCTCTAAAACCCTGAGTGAACTAAGCGGTGCCAATAGCGTAGGATTTTTAGCGTTTGATGAAGTATTCGGAAGCCAAGACGAAAACCGAAGAATGGAAATCTTAGAAGTGTTTCATACCATAAAAGAACAGTACCGACAGATATTTTTGATAAGCCACGAGATGGAGATAAAAGAGATATTTGAGAGAGTTGTGGAGTTGTGAGAAATTATATGAGGAGTGAAAAATGAATTTAGATAATAAAGTAGAAGGTGCATGGATTATTCATCATGCCAATAAATTACAAACAGTTACCAATGCGGCATCTTTTGAAAATATTTCAATCGCAGGTAAAGCTGGGATGTTATTATCAGCTTTAAGCACAAGTGACCAATTAGTACTAGGAAATGATAAAGTCAAAATCTTGGCAAATCAAGCAAATATAGCAAAGTCAGAATTAGATTTTTTCCTAGACCTTTTATCTAAACAAGAGCTTATTGCTAAAGGTACT
>JAQUVE010000152.1 GCA_028693565.1 Sulfurospirillaceae bacterium
TTTTGGTTTGTTTTTTTGATAACTAATTTTACCTAAAACATCGTGAAACTCGGCTTTTATGAGCCTTTTTTAAACTTCCAATAGCCTTAAATTAAGAGTTGATTTTTGGAATCTGCAAGTGGCTCTAAAGAGTTTTTATTTAATAGTGGTGTCATGTTTGGTGAAGATGTTATTAATTTAGTATCAGGCAAACCATTTAAAGTACATCCTTTGGATGAAAGCAAAATTACAGAAGAAGCAACGCATTCATGGTATAAAGATAATGCTGCTTACCATCCATATGAAGGTCGTCAAGAGCCTAACTATACTGGATTTAAAGATGCTGAAACTGTCAATGACAAAGGCGTGCTTGCACCGACTAAAGTTATTGATGAAAAAGGAAAGTATACTTGGGTTAAAGCACCACGCTATGATGGTAAACCACTTCAAGTTGGACCATTGGCTAATATCGTTGTTAACTATGCACTTGGTAACAAGCGTGTTCAAACGGTTGTCAATAAATTCTTAAAAGATACAGGTCTTCCTATTACAGCGGTTGCATCAACTCTTGGTAGAACAGCGTGTCGTATGCTTGAAGCAAAAGTAATTGCGGATTATGGTGTTGAAGCGTTTACTGCTTTAATTAATAATTTAAAAGTTGATGATACAACGTATACTAGCTACAAAATTGATAAAACTAAAAAGTACCAAGGACGCTATATTGGTAATGTTCCAAGAGGTGTTTTAAGTCACTGGGTTAAAATCGAAAATGGTGTGATTCAAAATTATCAAGCAGTTGTTCCAACCACATGGAATGCAAGTCCAAAAGATGCCAAAGGGGTTAGAGGTTCATACGAAGAGTCACTGATTGGCTTGAAGATTACTGATTTGTCTCAACCACTTGAAATTGTAAGAATTATCCACTCATATGATCCGTGCCTTGCATGTGCTGTACATGTCATGGACACTAAAGGTAATGAGATGAGTAGCTATAAGGTGGATCTTAGCGGCGCGTCTTGCTAAAAGCGAAAAGGGAGTCTAGAATGAAAAGATATACAGAATTTGAATTCTCTGCAGGGTTGCGTTGGACGCACTGGCTTAGAGCTCTTGCTATTTTTGTATTAATTGTAACTGGTTTTTATCTGGCGTATGTATTTATTGTACCTGCTGCCTCAGATGAGCCTGTTGTCTTTTTAAATGCAAAATTTAGAATGTGGCATGAGATCGCTGGATTTTTATTGATTGCTGTTACGATTTTTAAAGCGTATTTGTTTGTCATTGACAGACAGAGTGCTAAAGAGCGAATAGCATTTATGGATATTTTAAGCCTAAAAGTTTGGTTCCAACAAATCAAGTATTACTTATTTATTGGAAAGCATCCAGAACTAAAAGGTGCGTATAATCCATTGCAGTTTGTGGCATATATTGGTTTATATGCTATGGTTTTTCTAGTAAGCTTAACAGGTTTGATACTTTATGTTCACATGTATCAAGCTGGTGGAATTGGCGCTGCTCTTTATGATTATATGCGCCCCATTGAAGCGATGATGGGTGGCTTAGCTATGGTACGAGAAATTCACCATATTACAATGTGGGGAATTATGTTATTTATACCTGTACATATCTATATGGCAATCTTTAACTCTATTATGGGTAGAGAAGGCTCTATGGATTCAATTATTAGTGGTTACAGATATAACAAGACTACTAAGCACTAAGAGTTATTGATTTGAAAGTGCTTGTTTTAGGCATTGGCAATGTGATGTTCTCCGACGAAGGCGTCGGAGTTCATCTATGCCGCCTTATGGAACACAACTACGCTTTTTCTTCACAAGAGCATACCATTACGTTTATGGATGGTGGTACACTTGCGGAAAGATTAATCCCCATTATAGTAGAATATGATCATCTTGTTGTTTTAGATTGTGTTGATGCAAACGACGGCGAGATTGGTGATGTTTATTTCTTTGATTTTGAAAATGTACCTAATACGATTTCGTGGCAAGGAAGTGTCCATGAAGTAGAGATGCTTCAGACACTCAATATGATGGATATGGTAGGAGATCGTCCGCCTACTAAAATTATAGGTATTATCCCTGAAGTTGTGGATGATACAACACTTAAAATGACACCAGCTGTTTTAAAAGGCAGTGTTGTTATGGAAAAAATTTTATTAAAACATCTTGGTGAACTCGGCTTTTGCTATGAACAAATCGGAGATTTGGATATTCAAACAATTGCTGATTTGTCATGCAAAGAGGAAAGATGATACTAGCATTTGAATTTCAATATATTTCGCAAAATGGTGTTTTAGAAAACTTACTAAAGAATATTGTTGTTTTATTCGATATCAAACATAAAATTACACGAGAAGCATCTATTGTAACGCTTTATGTCGAGGAAAGTGGAGATATGTTAGGTAAGTTTGCTGATTATTTGGCATTACATTTACCTTTATCAATTTTTTTTAAATCCTCAAGTGTGAACGTCGTTGAGACGATGCCTACTGGTCCAGAGGTCATTCCATTTTGTCCTTTTAGTATAGAGTTTTTACCCCGTATTTTAGATGCACTTGCAGATAAAAAATCTTCTATGTATGCGTATCCTTTCAGTACAAAAGATGACCATACCTATCTATTATTAAAGCACGAAGAAAAAACGTTAATTGAAGCGCATAGTTCAACTGAATTTATAAAACTCTATGAAACCGTAGCCGAATTGATTGCCAAGAATGAATCCATTCGTATTAAAACTCAGAGTGGTTCATATATTTTTGGTGCTATTGAAAACCCTTTGGTGAAAGAGTTTAAAGAAAATTTTGAGGTGATAGCGACTGATATGTCTGTTATTGAGCGTATGGTGGTCATCCGTGAAAATGAACTGAAAGTATTAGCTTCGCTAGAGAGACCTTCTATCCGACTCAAAGTCAATGCATTTTATGCCGAAAAAGGTATCTTGCCTACTGAGCGTGTACATTTGCGTCTAGCGGATGATTTATTAATTCATCTTTTGTGTGAGCAATTATTTAAAAGAGGTGTTCATTTTCTCTTTAAAACAGTAAGTGATGACATCCCTTATACGTATAGTATTGACTATAACCGAACATTGCCTTTTATGGAACCTCTTGATGTAAGTGTCTTGGAAAATGGTGAAATTCTAATCCTAAAAGGTACTAGCTATGCTTCGCCTACACTGAAAGAGAGTCTTGGTAAGTTTAAAGAGCCTGCACATGCTTCTTTTGCTTCTATTATGCAAGAGCATAAATTATTTGATACCCATGTGAGTTGTTTTTATTTAAGCCGCTCTCATGATGATAAATTTATGCATTATTCAAAAGAACAAGGCATGGTTAATTTGGTCAATTTCTACTTACCAGATTCGTTTGAAGCACTTTTTGATTTAGTTACACAAAGTAGCAAAAGTGGTGCAAGATTGGTTGAGAATTATAAAATAACGTATCCAGAAATCTATGAAAGTGTTATCAAAACAGTCATTCCTAAAAATCTTCCACAAAATATCTATTCACTTTGGAAAATGGTTTCAATGATCCTAGGTTTTAGCACTGAGTTTGACAGTGCCGCTGAAAAGCTCATCGAAAATGCAGAAAATTTTGGTGGACAAAAAGGACCACGACTAGATTATTATCTGATCAATGAAGAGGCTTTGATTTCTGATTTTAATGTGATGAAATTGATTCGTAGTGGAATGAGTTTTAAATTAGCAGGAACAGATGATACTACGCTCAGCTTTGGTTACATGGAAAGTTTAGCTTATTTTCTCTCTGATATGACAGATTATTATAGGGAAAATATTAGTAATGAAAAAATTGCATTAGGTGGTTCTTTGTTTGGTTATCGTAGGTTTTCAGAAGCCGTTTGCAAGAACATAAAGCCAAATAGCCCCATTTGTTTTAATAAAGAATTGCCTATTGACCAATAAACTTAGTAGGCATCATTATCGTATTGAAGGTATAGTGCAAGGGGTTGGTTTTCGCCCTTTTGTCTATACCTTGTGTCTGCGTTTTGAATTAAAAGGGTATGTTTTAAATAGCTCCATTGGTGTTGAAATCGATGTTGAGGGTTTTGAAGATAACCTTATTCAGTTTGAAAAAGCACTCTACCATGAGCTTCCTCCTTTAGCTCGCATTGATTTAATGACGAGAGATATAGATCTGTCATTACTCTATTATCAACAATTTGAGATACGCCAAAGTGATGCTAAACAATCAAAATACACGCTAATTTCCCCTGATATGGCATTATGCCCAGCATGTCTTGAAGAGTTAAAATCACCCTCAGATAGACGTTTTAACTATTTTTTTATTAATTGCACGCATTGCGGTCCTCGTTATTCAATCATTAAAACTGTCCCATATGACAGACCCAATACATCAATGCAACCATTTTTCATGTGTGATGCATGTGCTAGTGAATATTCTGATCCTTTAGATAGGCGCTATCATGCACAACCTATTAGTTGCAAGGTATGTGGACCAACACTTTATTTAAAAAATATGCAAGGTGATCTTATCGCTACGGATGAAAAAGCGCTTCAAGGACTAGCACAGTATATCAATGAAGGTCATATCGTTGCGATGAAAGGGATGGGTGGTTTTCATCTTATATGTGATGCCAGTAACGATACTTCTATCAGTGAGCTTCGCAGACGAAAACAAAGACCTAGTAAGCCCTTTGCCGTTATGTTTGGCTCACTTGAAGAGGTTAAGAAAGAATGTCAGTTAAGTTCAAGTGAAGAAAAAGAACTTTGCTCACAGCTACGCCCTATTATTTTACTCAAGCGACAGCAAGGTATTTCACGTATTAGCACATCTATAGCACCACGTATTGACAGATTGGGCGTTTTCTTACCTTATACACCTTTGCATGTTAGACTTTTTGACTATTTAAAGTCTCCCATTGTAGCAACAAGTGCCAACCTTTCAGGTGAACCAATTATCACTTATGCACAGGATTTAGTTGACAAGCTTGATACGGTTGTTGAGTACTATCTTGATTATAATCGTAATATTATTAATGCTAGTGATGATAGTGTTTTACAAATGATTGGTGATAAAATGCTTTTAATGCGTGCATCACGAGGGTTAACACCAAAGAGTATTCGCTTTGCAAGTCCTCAGAGACAAAAGATTTTGGCCATAGGGGCTCAACAGAAAAACAGTATTGCTATTTATCATAATAATCAAGTGATTTTAAGTCCGTATATTGGTGACTTAGATACGATAAGCTCTTTTGAGTTTTTTGAAAAAACGTTACAAAGTTTTAAAAAT
>JAQUVE010000153.1 GCA_028693565.1 Sulfurospirillaceae bacterium
TCAACGGTTACAGATTGCCCTGCAATCAAATCTTGAAACGTCAGAATATGCTCTTCAGTATGAGTACCATCTCCTTGAGTCGAAACGATACTTACATCTGCCGGAGCTGCGGTTGTATTACCAGAAGATGTAACATTAAAAATAGATATATCCGTATTTGCCATGTTACTTGTAAATGTTACGGTTGCATCCGATGCGGCACTCGAAGACCATCCTGCGGATAATGCTCCGCTCCATGTCCCATTTGCCACGATTATGCCTGTTCCATCTGAGCTTGCTGCTAAATTATCAAATGCGGCAGCAACATCTGCGGCGCTAATTGCACCATTGGCAGTTAATGTTAATCCATCAACGGTTACAGATTGCCCTGCAACGAGATCTTTAAAAGTTAAATAATGTATCCCTGTCACTGTTGCTGGAAGATTACTAAAATACGTTGTGTTTTCTGCTTTAATAACCATATTTTCTGTTCTAGCGCTCATATCGATAGTTTCAGGCTCAAACTGATTGGTTATTGAATCAAATTTATAGCCGTTGATACTTCCCCCGCCTCCTAAAATTTCCGCTACATTATCTTCATTCAAAATTTCACTGTAGCGTACCTGATGTGCTGTAGCTTTAAAATAAAAAGCTGGTTTTGCAGCATCATTGACTGCTCCTTCATTATTATTTTCAGGAAAGTAATCTGTGAAATCATTTTCAGGGAAATAATCTGTGAAGTCATTTTTAGGCATCATTTCAACATCTGGCTTGGGGATCATTTCAACATCTGGTTTGGGGATCATCTCAACATCTGGCTTATATGCATTAAAATCATTGGGTTGTGTATAGTGACTATACGGTTTGGTATAGGTGCTGATGATTGGATTAGTAGTAGTGGCAATGGTAACTTCATTTTCATAGCTTTGTCGATTTTCGTCATACGTTGATGTCAATATCTCTTTGTTTTGATTAACGTCTACAAAGGGTTGAGATTGAGGGACGATTATTATAGGTGGGGGAGGAGGAACTTCATCAGCTTTATTATGCGTTAAGCCTGTCTGTTCATTGGTATCGTTAACACGCATTTTAAAACTTGCGTTAATTGAATCAACCGGCAGTTCATTGACTTCTTCAATTTTGGAAAGAATATTATCTACAGAAACTATTTTCCCAGAACCAAAGTTAAATTGTGGAGGATTGCTGCTAAAACCCATCAACCCTAGTGATGCGAATGTTAATGCACCACCCCCATGAAAAGATGCAACGATATCGCCACCTATTAATGTATACTCTAAAGAGTCTTGATTAACTCCTGGGATTTGAAAAACAACTTCATCACCTGGTCTAATAAATACAGATAAATTATCTCCATCTTTAGGGATACTTTTAATAATAACTTTATTATTTTTATATTCAATATTTGTATTATTTAATTCTAATGCCATATTATATCCCCTGTTTTTATTATCCTATAAATAATCAATTGACTTTTTACATATTTCATTAAAAGAATCCATAAGTATGATTTACAATGAATGATAATACAGATTTATTAGTGCACTTCTTTCAAGCAATTTTTGAGCCTTTTTGTACAATACAATTTCTATTATATCAAAATTTAAAGGTCCTATATTACTGCTTAGTGTAGTTTATTATTCATATTAGAAAATCGTTCGTTATACACGTTTTATTTTCAATATTTATTCCTCTAGTATCTCTTTAAAATACTTTTTTACAATCATTTTTGCTATACGTATTCAAGTAACACTATTGCCAAAGACATTTAGAGATAAAAAATCTAGGCATCATTAAAAAAAGCTGTAGAAAGTGCAATATTCTAATAGTATGCTGCACTTATCAGATAGCTTTAATGTTCTTTAAGAGCTTTATATTTAATATCTTTCATAGGCTTGATTAAATATTCTAAAACCGTTCTTTTCCCTGTTAAGATATTAACATTAGCGGTCATACCAATGAGTATAGGAGAACGCTCATCAAATTTATAGTCGTTCGCTCTTACTCTGATTGTATAAAAACTGTTTCCTTTTTCATCAGATGCGCTATCGGGTGAAATTCCAATCAATTTTCCTTTGACAAGTCCATATTTAGAAGAGTCGTATGCCGTAATTTCAATAGAAACGTTTTGCCCAGGATGGATGTATGCTCTATCGGCAGTTTTTATTTTGGCATCTATCATCAACTCATCATCCAAGGGAGATATCTCTGCAATCGTATCACCTGATTTAACAATACCTCCAATAGTGTTGTAATAAATTTTATTGACAATTCCCTTTGTGGGACTTGTAACTGCGATGCGAATATCTCTATCAACATCTGCTTTAATAACTTCTTCAAGTTTTTTGATTTCAACCTGAACGTCATTGCTCTCTTGTAAAAGTTCGGCTCTAATTTCAAACATTTTACTTTCTATTTTTTTATTCCACTCTTCGATCTCTTTACGAATGACAGGAATTGTGTAACGTGTCTCTTCCATTTGCGTATAGAGTTTTTGTTTTGAAGAAAGATTCTGAATATATTTTTCTCTAGAAATAGCACCTTTTTTATTGAGACTCTCTTGAATCTTCATATTTTCTAAAGAAAGATTATATTCAAGAGACAAGTTATCCAGTCGAACTTCAAGCTCTTTTAATTGCGCTTTTTTTTGTAATTGTTGTTCATTGAGTATGGATATTTGTGAATCATATTTTTTATTTTGTCCATGAAAAATTTGAATTTCATTTTCAATAATTTTTGGGATAGCGTCTATCATCTCTTGAGTAAAAACAACATTATTTTTCTTTTGAAGCAATGCGGTAATCCTTGTAAGCTTTGCTTTATTAGAGATAAGCTTAATCAAGTTTTCTTTTCGTCCAGAAATAAAATACTGATTTTGAATGCGAAACAAAACCTGCCCCTCTGTAACAGAATCACCTTCAGCAACAAGTATATCAGTAATAATGCCGCCCTCTAAGTGCTGCAATAATCTGGTTTGCCCAGAGGGGATTACTTTTCCAGTTCCTTTAACACTTTCATCTATCTCAGCGAAGTATGACCAAATTAAAAATACCGTTATGAAAGCAACAATAGGAAATGCAACTAAACGATAGTCCCAATGATCATCTTCTATATATCTAAGGCTCATGACATAGCTCGCATTGGATTTTTTAATGCACTGAGAATTTTGTGTTTAGGTCCGTCAGCAATAATTTTTCCATCATTCATGACGATGATACGATCAACAAGCTCTAGCGCGGCAAGCCGATGAGTAATGACAATAAGTGTTTCAGTAGAACCTATTTTTGTTTTGAGATGGTCAATCAATGTTTTTTCTAGCCCCATATCTAAACCTGTTGTAGGTTCATCTAAGATAAGCATTGAAGGCTCATTGGCAATAGCTCTAGCCAACGATACTAAGTGCCTTTGCCCAACGGAGAGGTTGCAACCTCGCTCTCCCATTTGCAAACCACTACCCTTCCCTGACTTTTTGATAAATTCTTCAAGACCAGTAAACTCCAGAAGTTCCATCATTTTCTTTTTACTTATGGGGCGAAATAATTCAATATTTTCTTTAAGTGTTCCGCTAAATAAAAATGGCTCTTGTGGCATTACGCCAATGTTTTGCCTAATCTCAACGGGGTGAATGGTCGTAATATCATGATTATCTAAATAAATTGATCCTTTTGTTGGTGAAATTAAACCTACAAGCAGTTTTAAAAGTGTGCTTTTACCTGCTCCCGTTTTTCCAATAATACCCACCTTTTCGCCGGGATTGATAGTGAAAGAAATATTATCGATTGAAGCATATTGACTATCTCGAAATCTATACGTCACATTCTTAAATTCTATTTTGCCATCAATTTTACCAATGCCTGCTTCTGTAGTGACTTTATCTTCCGTTGGAAGCGACATATATTCATTGATTCTATCAATAGACTCACCCATTTCCTTTAGTCTAATCAGTATTCCTGAAAGACTAACAATAGGAACCATTGCCCGACTTGAAAGCATTGTAATAGCTATTAATCCACCTACACTTAAATTTTGGCTTACAATCTCAAAAACGCCTATACAAATGACTATAATTGTAACTAATTGAAGAATTAATTGTGATAAGTTCATTGAAAATATATGCAAAGATTGCATTTTCATCCCAATCCCATCTGTAAATGCAACTATATTTCTCCATAAAAACATTCTCGTTGGTGTTGCATTGTTTAGTTTAATACTCTCTGTACCTTGTATGGATTCAAAAATAAAACTATATTTAGATTGAAGATTTTGGGAGTTGTTTTTACTTAGTTTTGAAATGGGTTGTTGCATTAAAAAATTAAACGCAATGATCACTATTGAAAATAAGAAAGGAACAATAGCAACAACAGGAGATATGAGATAAATAACAAGCATCGCAATGATAAAAAATGGAAAATCTATAATTTGCATCAAAGATCTGTTTGTAAAAAAATCACGTATTTGTTGAAGCTCTTTAAAAAGATTGGATTTACTGCCTGTTAAAAAGTGATCATGTTGTGTTTCGGCAAGCATCATTTTTCGCATTAATTCTTCTTCCCAAAAAAGTCCAATTTTTTTGGTCATTTGTTCAAGTATGTGATTTCTAGAGTGTTTAAGAACAATATCAAAAAATAGCACAATAACAGTGCCGCTTGCTAAAACAAACAGCGTCTCAAATGCCTGATTAGGAATTACTCTATTGTAAATATTCATCACGAACAATGGAATAGCGAGTGCAAATATATTAATAAATAGGGTTAATATTCCAATCTCAACATAAGTTTTCCAATGTGTTTTGAGTGGGCCATAAAACCAAGCTTTCGGATTAGTGTCTTCAAAAGATTGCAGATGCTTAGAGTCTTTAAATATGAGAAGAGCATTTTTGTACGCTTTTAAAGCTTTAAAATCTAGCTCATGTTTTTGTTGCTTTATAGGATCGAAAACGATTGCCTTATCTTTTGTTTTTTTGAGATAAACTAAAGATTTTCCTGCATTATCTATAAGAATACTAGGTAAAAAATGTATTGGGATAAGGTCTGCAGAGATTTTTTTATTAAAGGCCGTTAAATTGAAATTTTTAAATATTTCTAACGCGCTAGACACATTGAACGTATCATTACTTTTCATATAAAAAGCACTAATGGTTTTTGTATCAATTTCGCCAAAATAAAAATCAAGAATATTTTTGACGCATGCTAAAAGTGGATTTATCGTTTTATCAATTTGCTCAAAAGTATCTTCTGATGGCACTTTTATAC
>JAQUVE010000024.1 GCA_028693565.1 Sulfurospirillaceae bacterium
AAATATCATTGATATCACCACTAATCACTTCACCATGAAAACCAATAAGATTTTTAAAATGACCAAAACTCATCAAATTTCCATTCGAAAATGTCGCGTCACTACGGAAACGATCAAAAACAACAACGCGACTTGTAGGATAATTTTGCTGAAAATAAAAGGCTAAGTTGCTTCCAATAAAGCCCGCTCCACCTGTTATTAAAATGTTTTTGTGGTTAAAATCTGTTGTAGTATAGAACATACATGACCTTAATGTTAAATAAGGTCTATTGTATCCAAAATAAAATTAACGCTAGTTTTAGCCCCATCGCAAATTGAGGGACCAATCAAAATAGTATTGGTGATTCCCGCACCTTGAGCCGCTTGTATATCAGTTGGTTTATCCCCTATCATCCATGATGCTTTTACATCAATATCAAATGCCTCAATAGCCTCATGAAACATACCACTCTTTGGCTTACGACATGCACATTGAGCTTCTGGTGCGTGTGGACAAAAATAAACCGCATCGATGCGTACCTTTTTTTTCAAAAGCTCTTCTCTCATCCATTGTGTTAAACTTTCAAAATCTTCTTGTGTATAGTACCCTCTGCCAATGCCTGATTGATTGGTCACAATGATCAGTAAATACCCTTTGGATTGGAAATGCTCTAATGCCTCAAATACACCTGCACAAAACTCAAAATTTTCTTTGTCTGAAACATAAGATTTATCAATATTAATGACGCCATCACGATCTAAAAAAATAGCCTTTTGCATTTATTCTTTCAACTCTTTGCTAATATCGCTTAAAAGATTTGTGTATTCAAGGTAGGAAAATTCATCTTTTTTCGCTATAAGCGCCTCTTTGGCATGTTTAAAATAACGCCTTGCTTCTTCAAAATTTTTCACATCATAAGTTAAAATTTTACCTAAATAATAATTGGCATAAATATGAGAAGGTTGTCGTGAAAGAATCGTTTTAAGTTCTTCTAGGGCACTGTAAGTTTGACAATTTTTTTGAAGTGAGATTGCTAGTTTTAGGCGAATTTCATCTTGCCCAGTGTCCACTTTGATACTATTGCGGTACATTTGCACCGCCTCATTAAAGATACCCATTTCGTAGTAGCCATCGCCCAATTTATTCCACAATTCCTTATCATTGGTTGCACTGGCTTGTTTGCGAAGATTGGTTACTTTAAGTGCAAAAGGCAATACACTGGCTATAGCACTTTGTTGCACATTGTGCGGATCTATGGAATACGCATCAACCAGGATTTCAAATCCTTTGGCAATGCGCCCTTGTTTGAGGTAGATATTGGCAAGTTGCAGGAGACATTTTGTATTTGTTGGTTCACTCAATAAAATTGCTTCTATCGATTCTTTCGCTTTATTGACATCAAAATGCTCAACCTCGCAAACGGTATAGACATTAGCATGTAATGCTGCAAAACTAAACCATAAAGAAATAAAGATTTTAAACTGCATTAAACCTCAATAAAAAATAAAATTTGATAGATTATACAAAATTTTTATAAAAGTCCTATATTAATCCAAGATATCATTTAAAAACTAAGTCTTGTTAAAGTATCATTGGTTATAATAGGCGCGAATTTAATAAAAAACAAGGGGTAATAATGAAAAAAATTTGGACTCTTTTAGCAATCGCCGCGATCTCTACTTTAATGGCAGCTGATGGCGCTGAAATCTATAAAGCTAAATGCTTTTCTTGTCATGGAGAAAAAGCAGCAAAAACAGCTTTAAACAAATCTCAAGTTATTGCAGGTTGGGATGCAGCTAAAATTATTGCATCTGTACAAGGCTATAAAAATGGTGAAGGTGGCCCTATGAAAGGGGTAATGAAGCCAATTGCAAGTGGTCTTAGTGACGACGATTTAAAAGCAGTAGCAGCAACAATTTCTTCATTTAAATAGGGCTATGCCCTTCACAGGAGTTCATCTCCTGTGATTTGTTACTAATCAGGAGGTCTGTAACCTTGATTGGTTTCTTCTTTTTGCCGTAAAATCTCAGCTTTTTTCTTCTCCATTCTCACAGCATCTTGCAAGGACTCTTCACTATCAAATTGTGCACCATCAATAAATTTTTTTTGATCATCAAATTGCCCACTTCTCACACCCCAAAGTAATGCCCAAAGGCCAAAAGCTCCAAGTAGCGTAGAAGCTCCCAACATCATAGCAATAACCCAACCATCCATCATGAACCCTTTTTCGTTACAAATTTTAAAAGTGTAATACGCATAGAATTAGTGACTACGATAATAGAACTAAGCGACATTGATAGTGCCGCTACTAAAGGAATCACATAACCACTCATCGCCAATGGAATGGTAATGAGATTGTACGTCAATGAAAAAATCAGGTTTTCTTTGACCGTATACAATGTTTTTCGAGCTATTACAAAAGATTCATACAATGATTCAAGCGTATCACTTCGTAATACCACATCACTCACCTCAATAGCAACATCGGCGCCACTGCCCATACTAATGGCAATCTGAGCTTTAGCAAGTGCAAGCGCATCATTAATACCATCTCCAACCATCACAACATTTTTTCCTTCGTGTTGCAAAGTTTCAATATAGGCCGCTTTTTGTGCAGGCAATAATCCCGCCTGTACATTCACAAGACCTACTTGAGCCGCAATTGCTTGAGCCGCTTTTAGATGATCGCCTGTTAACATGACCATTTCAAGGCCCAAATGCTTGAGCTTCTCAATGCTCTCTTTTGCTCCCTCTTTTGGGCTATCTTCCAAACCAAAAAGAGCAACAACCTCACCATCTACCGCTACAAAAAATTGACTTAATGAAATATATTCTAACGGAATATCAAAGACTATCCCTTCTTGAATTAGCATATGAGAATTCCCACCGACAATACTATGACCTTCACATGTAGCTTTCATCCCTTTAGCTTCAACACTTTTAATATTTTCAAGACGCTTGCCAAACAGCCCTTTTTCTTCACGCTCTAAAAAAGCTTTAATCCCTTTGCTGATAGGATGTGTTGACTGGGAAACTAAAGCGTAAATATAAGCATCGTCAAACGGTTTTAAAACACGATGTGCGACAACTTCAGGAGTACCTTTGGTAATCGTACCCGTTTTATCTAAAGCAAGTACGGTACACTTTGCCATCGATTCTAGAAATCCTGCTTCTTTGAAAAATATTCCTTTTTTAGCAGCCAATCCAAGCCCAACCAATGTCGCTACAGGTGTCGCAAGACTTAGTGCACACGGACATGCGACCACAATAACCGAGATAGAAACAATAAGAGCTCGCTCAAAAGAACCACTATAGTGATACCAACCTGCAAATGTAGCGATCGCTAACAAAAAAATTGTCATCGAAAAATACCCTGAAATACTATTCGCAAGTTTTTCAATTTGAGGTTTTTTCGTCATCGCTTCCTCTAAGAGAGAAACAATTTTACTGAGTGTTGATGAAGAAAATGTCTGGGTGGCTTTATAGCGAATCACGCTATCTAAACAAATAGAACCACTTAAGATTTTATCGTCTTTTCCATGCAATTGAGGAATCGATTCACCCGTGAGACTGGAAAGATCAAAAGAGCCTTCACCACTTAAAATAATTCCATCAATCACGACTTTATCACCTGCTCTGACCTCAATGATTTCGCCGACTTCAACAGATTCTACACTGGTAAGAATTTTTTCTTCGCCTACAATGACAATAACTTCGGAAGGCATAGACCCACCAAAAGCATCCAATGTATCTACGGCTTTTTTCTTCGTTAAAACCTCAAGATATTTACCCGCAAATACAAACGTAATAATCATTGTAACCGAATCAAAATAGACTTCTGCATTTTTACTAAACATCGCATAAATGGAAAATATATAGGTTAAACTAGCTCCCGTGGCAACCAGTACATCCATATTAACATAGCGATTTTTAATACCGTAATAAGCCCCTTTAAAATAGACTGAGCCTGTATAAAAAAGTGTAGGTGTAGCGAGCACAAACTCTGCAAAATTCAAAATACTCTTAATATTGCTTTGCATTCCTGTGAAATAACCCGAATATTGTGCAATAGCAATCCACATCACATTCATCGTCGTAAAAATACCCACTAACAGCTTAGAATAATAATCCCTTCGAGTTGCATTAGCTCTTTCTTCTTGCAAACTTGGGTCATAAGGATAAGCGTTATAGCCGATACTTCGAATGGTTGCTATGATTTCTGAAAGCTTAATACATGATGTGTCCCAAACTATCTTCGCCTTGTGATTTGAATAGTTAATCGAGACCTCAACAATCCCTGCTTTTTTCGAAAGAACTTTTTCATTGAGCCACACACAAGCGCTACAATGTATCCCTTCAATAATCAATGAAATTTCACTGAACCCCTCTTTATTTTGCTTAACATACTTTGAGACAAACCCATCTAAATCAAATCGAGCAATATCATCCAAACTCTCCGTAGGAGGCGTTAAAGTAACATCTCCCATTCTATCATAGAACGTATCGAGCCCTTCTGAGCGCAAAAGGTGAAATACTCCCTGACACCCTTTACAACAAAAATAATAAGGATGAGCCATACTGCGATCTTCAATTAAAAATGAGGTGTCATATTCTAAATGACAATGGTCACAACGCTTTTTTTTCATCGCACTCTTTCATTCATTATAAATAGCGAAAATTATATCGTGACTTTTTAATAATAGACCTTAGAAGAGTATTTACGTGTGATAAATAGATGACACTTTTATACACATATAACTTAATTTTTCGTCATAATTATTAAAATTATTGATTTTTATGATTGCTTTAGTATAGAATGAAATCTATTATTCATTATCAAAAGGAAGCAAATGGCACGAGTAGTTGTTTTGGGGGCTGGAATTTCTGGTCATACGGCTGCAATGTTTGCGAAACGAAAACTTGGCTCACACCATGAAGTCATTGTTGTTTCGCCAAATAGCAAATGGAACTGGATACCTTCAAATATCTGGGTTGGGGTTGGGCAAATGCGTCCTGAAGATGTCATTTTTGAATTAGAACCTGTCTATGATAAATTGGGCATCTCTTTTAAGCAAGCCAAGGCCATTAGCATTCATCCTGAGGGTGATACCAATAGTAACAATGGTTTTGTCACAATCGAATACACAGGACAAGGTAAAGAGGGGCAAAACGAACAAGTAGCGTATGATTATCTCATCAACGCTACAGGGCCAAAGCTCAATTTTGCAGCCACTGAAGGCTTAGGACCTGATAAATTCACCCAATCAGTCTGTACCTATTCTCACGCTCAAGAGGCTAATGAACATTTTCAAGTGGCTATTGAAAAGATGAAAAAAGGCGAAACACAACGCTTCTTGATTGGGACAGGACATGGTATGTGCACATGCCAAGGAGCTGCTTTTGAATATATCTTTAATATTGACCACGAATTACGTGCTCTTGGACTTCGCGATAAAGCAGAATTAACATGGATATCTAACGAATATGAGTTAGGTGATTTTGGCGTAGGCGGTATGCACATCAAACGCGGTGGCTACATCACCAATGGCAAAATCTTTGCAGAGTCTCTTTTTACAGAACGAGAGTTACACTGGATTACAAGAGCGCATGTTAATAAAATTGAAAAAGGTATTGCTCATTATGAAACACTTGAAGGTGAAGATAAAAGTGTAGAATTTGATTTTGCGATGCTTATTCCTCCTTTTGCGGGAGTTGGTCTTAAAGCTTTTGGAAAAGATGGTACAGATATTACTTCACAACTCTTTGCAGCCAATGGCTTCTTAAAAGTAGATGCTGATTATACAGCCAAGCCTTTTGAAAAATGGAGTGCTAATGATTGGCCAAAAACCTATCAAAATCCTATCTATAAAAACCTCTTTGCCTGTGGTATTGCGTTTGCTCCTCCACATGCTATTTCAAAACCACTGGTCAGTACAAAAGGTGTCAATATCTTCCCAACGCCTCCTCGAACAGGTATGCCATCAGGAATTATCGGTAAAGCCGTAGCGCTCAGTATTGTTGATATGATCAATGGTGCTAATGAGCCAACACATCTAGCATCAATGGCACATATGGGTGCCGCGTGTGTCGCAAGTGCGGGGAAAGGTCTTTTTGGAGGAGCGGCAGCATCTATTACGATGTATCCTGTTGTACCTGATTATGAAACGTACCCAGAATATGGCCGCGATATCAACTATACCACAGGTGAAATTGGTACTGCTGGACATTGGATTAAAGAGATATTACACCACATGTTTTTATACAAAGCCAAAGCGAAACCGTTTTGGTTTATTATCCCAGAATAAGGAATTTTGATATGCAAACCAATAGAAATCCATACGAACAAGCCTACTATCCACCTAAGCCACTTCCGAGTGTTGTTTTTATGCGCAAATGTGTTATATGGCAAATTTTTCGGTTTATTGTTATCAACCTTAAAATGCTTGTTGTTGTTTCAAAATCACACTCTAAAAGGTAAGCTCTAAATAAATAGCAAGGATACCCTTGCTATTTATTTCTTTTTTAAACCCTTTGTGATACAGTCTTTTTTTTGCACTATAGTATAGTATGAGATTGGATTGAGGATTGGGAATTGAGGTTGCGACTAGAAAAAAATCGCATTATAAAAGCTATTGTACTCCTTTTAGCTATCTTTTTAGGGATTTGCATCTGGTACAAAGATACTACACTATCGTACTTTTGCCTTATTACCATTTTTTCTTTTGGATTTTATTACCTCTCAAACTTAACCCATCAGCTTATTCAAATCAAAAAAGAGCTAAAGCAAAATCTTTACTTAGACCTTAATACAGGGCTTCCCAATCGTCTCAAGCTACTTAGAGATAAAAAAAAGCTTAATACAACGACGACCGCAACGCTCATTATTATCAATATCGACTCTTTTCAAAACACCAACAATTTTTACGGACACGCATTTGGCGATGCCTTTTTAAAAGTAATTGCGCAATGGCTTTTGCAAAACTTACCACCCATTGAATCAACATTGTATAAATTTGAGGCAGATATTTATGCTATTTTAATCACCGTCCCTTTCAGCGAGTTTAATCTTAAAAAATATCTCAAGAAACTCTCTTCTAAAATCACTACTGACCGCATTGTTTGCCAAGATGTTGATGTAGATACAACGTTAAGTATTGGTGCAAGCCAAGCGAAACAAAATCTTCTTAAATATGCCTCGATTGCCTGTAAAGAAGCGAAAAACAAGCGCCTTTCATGCGTTATCTATGATCAACAAAGCCATAAAGAAGATGAATATTTACACAATATGCGAATGCATCATATTCTCAAAGATGCCCTTGCCAAAGATTTAGTTACGCCTTTTTTTCAACCTATTTTAAATCTTAAAACCAATCAAATTGAAAAATACGAAACACTTATGCGCATCAAAAAAATGGATAGTTCTTATTATATGCCACTAGAATTCTTGCATGTATCTAAACATTCTAAGATCTATTCGAAACTCTCCATGGCATTAATTCAAAAAGCCTTTGAAACGTTTCAAATATCTTCTTCGAGCTTTTCTATTAACCTCTCTTTTCTCGATATGACCAATCCCGTCACGACCTCATTTATCCTTGAAAAACTTGAAGAGTTTAACGTCGGTCCATGGGTTATTTTTGAAATATTAGAGAGTGATGGTATTGAAAATTATGATACTGTCATCAAATTTATCGATCAAGTGAAAGCATATGGCGCTAAAATTGCTATCGATGATTTTGGAGCGGGATACTCCAATTTTGAAAGACTTACAGAATTAAGGGTTGATTTTATCAAAATTGATGGTAGCCTTATCAAAAATCTAGATAAAAATGAAGAGATGAAAATCATCGTTAAAACCATTACAACCTTCGCTAAAGAGTTAGGCATAGGTACCATTGCAGAGTACGTACATTCAGAAGAGATACTTGCTTGTGTTCGTGAATTAGGAATTGATTATGCTCAAGGCTTTTTTATTGGCAAACCTTCACCAAAACTCTTAACACGTTTGGCAAATAGTGATAAATAGATCCCCCACCCTATCAATATAACACCTATCAAATGGTAAAATTCTAAGACCTCTCCTAAAAATAGATACGCTAAAAAACTTCCAAAAACAGGCATTAAATGTGTAAACTGTCCTGTTCTATCTGCACCAATATGTGTGATACCTAAATGCCATAAATAGTACGATAAGATAGAAGTAAAAATAACCACATAAGCGATGGCCCAATAATAGTGCGCCAAAATAGAAATCTCTCGACTGAGCGAGTAGCCTTGATAGAGGTAAAAAGGCAATAATATCAATGTTCCAAGCGCTACGATAGCGATAAAAAATTCAAAACTACTTAAACTAGAGGGTTTAAATTTAATTAAAACACTATAAGTTGCCCAGCATACAGAAGATACAATCACCCAAAAATCACCTTGATTAAAATTTAATGTTAAAAGGGTATGAATATCGCCTTTTAACACTAAAAAAATTACCCCAAACGTAGAGAGAAGAATCCCAAATGTTTGCCTTTGTGTAATCTTTTTTTTAAGAATAATCGCTGATAAAAAAAGTATAAGTATCGGAATACTAGAGTTAATTAAAAGAGCATTCGTCGCTGTTGTGTCTTGAAGTCCAATGTATAAAAAAGTATTAAATCCTGCAATGCCAAGAGTTGCTAAAATCAAAAGTATCCCAAAATGCATTCGTATTGCTAAAAAAATTTTCTTTCTATGTAAGAATAAAAAAGGCAGTGTTACGATAAAGACACCAAACCATCTGAAAAAAGCCAATTCAAAAGGCATAATGGAGCCTGCAACAAAACGCCCAATGACAAAATTTGCAGACCAAAATAACACACACAGCACTAAAAGAAAGTAAATTTTCATATTTTTCCTTAAAACTTATTTCAAATTATAGACTTTATGTGCTAAAATGGTTCTAAGGATCAGGAGACTACCATGAAGTTATTATGGATTGTAACTCTTCTTTTTGTAACTTCTTGCCTACACGCTAACGAAATACGTGAAAAAGTTTCTCTTCAGCTCTCATGGCTAAGTCAATTTCAATCCGCTGGCTTTTATATAGCACTTCATAATGGTTACTATCAAGCAGAAAATCTTGATGTTACCATCAAAGAATTTTCACACAATATTAATCTCGTAGATGATGTCATTGCCCAAAAAAGTACTTATGGCATAGGCAACTCTTCACTGATTATGGATACAAACCATCCGCAAAACTTAGCGCTACTCTTAGCTCTTTTTCAAAGTGATCCTACTGTACTAATAACTACCAATCCTGATATAAAAACACTCAAAGGGCTCAAAGGTAAGCGAGTGATGATAACACAAAATAAAGCTTATTCTGTTTCATTGACTGCTATGTTGATGAGCCAAGGGATTACACAAAAAGACATCACGCCACAACAACACTCTTTTAATATTCAAGACCTCATTGAACAAAAAACTGATGCTATGGCATGTTATAGCTCCAATGAGCCTTTTATCTTGGATAAACAACATATCGCCCATGCACTCTTTAATCCCAAGGATTATGGTTTTGATTTTTATGGAGACATTCTTTTTACCTCTCAAGCAGAGATCAACCAACATCCTGATCGCGTTGAACGCTTTTACCGTGCCAGTAAAAAAGGATGGGAATGGGCTTTTTCACATATACTAGAGAGTGCGCATATCCTCCATGAGCATTACAATAGCCAAAATAAGAGTTTAGAAGCGCTTATCTTTGAGGGAACTACTTTAAAAAAACTCGCGTATACCAATACTGGTCAATTTGGGACAATTGATAAAGAAAGATTTGGCTCAATCGCTAATATTTATCGGCTTAGTGGGCTTTTAAACAATGATTATTCTTTGGACAGTTTTATTGACCCACTCAATCTTTCCAAAGAGGTTATTCGTATTGGAGTACTAACCAACAACGGAGAAGAAATTACTCAACAAACATGGGAAAACAGCATTGATTATTTATCGAAAATGCTACCGCAATACCACTTTAGTATTGTGCCGCTCAATTTTGATGAAATAATGCAAAGCGTTGAAAGTAAGGCTATTGATTTTGTGATCACAAATCCTTTGATCTATATTCAATTAGAACATGATTTTGGCGTGAGCCGTATTGCAACATTAGGCAATCATTATTTAGGAGTTTATCACCAATTATTTGGCAGTGTCATCCTCACAAGATCCAATGACACAACCATTACTGATTATGCCTCTTTGAAAGGGAAAATTCTAGGAGCGGTAGATGAACGCTCTTTTGGTGGTTATCTGTTAGGATTAAAAACGCTTTTGGATAATGCTATCCAAAAAGAAGATTTTAAAAAAATCACCTTTTTAGGCACACATAATGCCGTTATACAAGCTCTGCGTGAAGGAAGCATCGATGTAGGTATTGTGCGTACAGGCATCTTAGAGCAATGGCTTGATAGTGGTAAGTTACATCCCTCTTCGCTTCGTGTGATGGGTGCGAAAAAATATAAAAATTTTCTTATGCAGACAAGCTCAACGCTTTATCCAGAATGGCCTTTAGCAAAACTAGCACACACTGATGAAAAGCTGTCAAATGCCGTTTTGAGTGCCCTCATCAACCCCGCTTTTAATAATTTTAAGCAAAACCATTTTGACTGGAATACACCCTACGATTACACCCCTATCACATCCTTACTGCAAACGATGCATATCTATCCTTATACTGAAGCAACATTTACACTCAAAGCTTTTTTGTTACAATATGCTTCTATTATTATTCTTATTATTTTATTCATTATCACCCTTCTCTTTATCCTAGTTCATATCAAAAATTTGAATCAAAGACTCCTGCATCGTACACAAGAGGTGGAAAACTTTAATAGCACACTTGAAAAAGAAGTTGAAGAGAGAACCCATCAGCTTCTTATTCTGAACAGTAAATTAAAAGAGCTTGCGCACACAGATGAGCTTACAAAAATAGATAACCGAAGACATTTTATCGAGTTAGCAACTACGTATTTTTATGCAGCAAAACGCAATAAAACTGAACTTTTTCTTCTTTCTTTAGATATTGATTTTTTTAAAAAAGTGAACGATACTTATGGTCATGCTATTGGTGATGAAGTTTTAAAGCTTTTTTGTAAAACAACACAGGAAATACTGCGAGAAAGTGACCTTTTTGGACGCATTGGTGGTGAAGAATTTTCAATTTGCCTTCAAAATACCACGCTTGAAGGAACGTATACTTTAGCTGAAAAAATACGCACAAAAATTGAACATACTACCTATTTAAAATCGCCTACAGAGTCTATCGTAGTAACCGTTAGTATTGGTATTGCTTCGCTTCAGCCTAATGATATCGATGTCTATCAAATCATGGAAAGAGCTGATAAAGCACTTTATAAAGCTAAAGAAAATGGGCGTAACCAAGTCCATGTGATGTAATCTATTTAATTAAGAGAATATTTATCCCAATTAGCTATAATTTTGATATTAATTCATCTTTATCTAAGGAAAAAAAATGGCAACAACAAAGTTAAAAGGCAATCTAGTTAATCTATCAGGCACAGAAGTAAACGTAGGTGATACTCCTGCAATCGTAAGCGTTGTAGCAAAAGATTTAAGCACCATCGAAGTGGGTGGCAAAAGAGACAAGTCACAAATCATTGTCGTTGTTCCTTCTCTTGATACGGCTGTATGTGCAGCAGAAACTCGCCGCTTTAACGTTGAAGCAGCTAAAATTGAAAAAGCAGAAGTCGTTGTCGTATCAATGGATTTACCTTTTGCAATGGGTAGATTTTGTACCACTGAAGGTATTGAGAACCTTCAAGTAGGAAGTGATTTTAGAAATAAAGATTTTGCAAAAGCATACGGCGTTTTAATCGCTGATGGCCCATTAGCTGGTGTAACAGGAAGGGCGATTTTTGTTTTAGATAAAGAAGGCAAAGTAACATACAAAGAAATTTGTCCTGAAATTACCGAAGAGCCAAATTACGAAGCTGCTCTTAGCGCTATCAAAGGTTCTTGTGGAACAGGTTGCGGTTGCCGTGGCTAATTCTTTTTTAAGAGCTTGCTTATAACGCAGGCTCTTAACTTCCACTGCTCATACACGCTATCTTTTCACTGCGCGAACACTCTTTCATCATATGAAACAATGCTTTTATCAATACCTCATCGTTTTCTTCACAATAGGGCATATCATATAGCGAGGTCACTAAATCTCTATTCTGAAAAAAAGTATTTCCTAAAATCATTGCTTTTTGCATAATTTTTCCAATAATTTTCCCCTTTTCAATACCCCTTGAATCATGTTGTGCTTGCTGGTACTGTAAAACACCCTTATTCATCATAGCCAAATTACTCCCACAAATCGTCCTGTTATTTTATCACGTCGATAAGAAAAATAGTTGCTATCACAACATGTACAGATAGTTGAACTCACAATATTCTCTTGCTTCACGCCAAAGGCTAAAAAATCAGCTCTATTGAAAGCTGATAAATCGAGAAATAGGTGATCATCTCTGTGTTGTAAACACGTCTCTAAGCCTGCCGTAACCTCCTTAGTTACTTCATAGCAACAAGAGCCAATGGAAGGTCCCATCCACACTTTCATATCCTCTGCACAAGAGCCATACACACGATGCATCACTTCAAGGCAACGGATTCCAATATGCAAAGCACTTCCTGCACGACCGGCATGCACAACGCCTATGGCTTCATGAACTGGATCATAGATTAAAATGGGAATACAATCAGCTACCATCACTGCTAATGCGATGCCTTTTTGATTCGTTACCATAGCATCACACGTGGGAACAGGCTCATGGCCTAAGACAGCAACAACGTTATCTCCATGGACTTGATTCATAAACATAACGTGCGAGACATCGCATTGCGCTTTTAAAAGCATTCTATTGTGTGCCACATGCGAAGCATCATCATTGACATGTAATCCCAAATTAAAACTCTCATAAGGAGCTTTACTGATACCACCAAAGCGATTTGTAAAACAGTATTGCACTAATAACTCGCCAAAATTCTATCCACACTCGACCAATCAAGCGCTTTATCTTTCTTAAACATATGATAGATATAGCGTGCAAACATATCGGTTTCAATATTAAGACGTCTACCAACGTTATACTCTTTAATCAATGTCTGTTCAAGCGTGTGAGGAATAATCGTTAAACGAAACTCATTTTGCCCTACTTCATTGACTGTCAAACTCACACCATCAATGGCAATGCTTCCCTTCGGAATGACAAATGTAATAAAATCTTCAGGTATCCTAACAATGATATCTAAGCCATTGCCTTGCTGTTTAAGACTGATGATCTCACCAATACAGTCAACATGCCCTTGTACCATATGTCCATCAAGCTTATCGCCAAGACTTAATGCAGGCTCCATATGGACACGACCTTTGAGATTTTCAATAGCAATAAGTTTTCGTGTTTCCAAGGAGAGTTCAACACTAAAAGTATTCTCTGCAATATGCACGACCGTGAGGCATACCCCATTAATCGCTATACTATCGCCCATAGCAGGTTTATAATGTGATGAGAGCGTTAAGAGATTATTTTCATACCGTATCACTTGCGCAAATTCTCTTATTAACCCTGTAAACATCGCTCATCCTTTTATTATATCTTCATTATTATAACGCGTTTCATATTTGAATATCCCATAATGTCACAATTATATTACAAAGTATTTTTTATTGGTTATTTTTAAGGAATATTCACTACAATAGGTATAAAGAAAATTTAGGAGTTTTATATGAAAAACACGTCAATTGCGCGCAAAATTTATACTCCCCTTATCCTCTCTGCCATTATTGGGTTAGTACTCATTTTGCTTACAACCTATAATAATATTAAGAGCATTGAGTATGATGTTTATACGAAAGAACAAGAAACACTCTCCATCTACATTAAAAATCAATTAGAATCAAAATTTGATATTGCTATTACTAACGCCATTAATATCGCTTCTAATTTTTACGTCATCGATTCGCTTCTTAACAATGATAGAGCGATTGCTCTTAAAGGCTTAACAGAACTTTCAAAAACCTATAAAGATAAAACGGATTTCAAAAATGTACAAATCCACATTCACACCAAAGATGTTAAAAGTTTTGTACGTGCATGGATGCCAGCTAAATTTGGTGATGACCTCTCTTCTTTTAGACATACTATTAACAAAGTTAAAGAGACAAAAGAACCACTCTCCGCAATTGAGATGGGTGTAGCAGGTATGTCATTAAGAGGTGTTGCACCTGTACTCAAAGAAGGAGTATATCTAGGTTCAGTCGAATTTATTCAATCTTTTGGCTCTGTGGTAAAAAATGCGAAAGATGATTTAGGTGCTAGTGTTATCTTTTTAACCGACCAAAAAAATCTTAATTTAAGTGCCAATGCGAAAAATGCTATATTAGCTAAAACTACGGCTTTATCACAAAAAAAAGACATTACCGATATGAAACTTTTTGACGAGATAAAAGACCTTGATCTATTAGCTCAAAACAAAGTATTTTACACGCCAAATTACTTTGTTGTTCGTTACGAATTAAAATCTTTTGATGGTAATCGTGCTGGCGAAGTTTTAATCGCCGTTGAGAAAAAGTTCGTTGATAAAACAGTCAATGAGGCACAAAGTAGCATGGTTCAACAAATTGGGCTGATGGCGTTTATCAGTATCAGTATTTTTATTATTCTCTCTATTATTATCCGTAAATTTGTTGTGAATCCTTTAAACGAATTAAAGCTCAAAGCAGAAAATCTTGCAAGTGGTGATGGTGATTTGACCAAAAAAATTGATATCAAAAGCAATGACGAAATCGGGAAGACCTCCCATGAATTTAACCAATTTATTGAAAAAGTACGCCTAACTGTTGCTCTTGCAAAATCGTCTAGCAGTGAAAACGCTACCGTAGCCAATGAGTTAAGCGCAACATCCATACAAGTGGGAAAACGAGTACACGGGACATCTGAGTTGGTCAATGAAACCAACACAATGTCACAAAACATGAAAAAAGAACTCACAAATTCGTTGGAAAAAGCAGAACATTCTAAAAAAGAGATAGAAGAAGCTAACGAAAAACTTGCAAATGCCAAAGACCAAATTCTCAAAATGGCACAGCAAGTTCATAACACAGCTCAAGTAGAGATTGAAATGGCTCGCCAAATTGCACAACTCAGCCAAGATGCTGACCAAGTTAAAGGTGTCTTAACGGTAATCGCAGATATTGCTGACCAAACCAATCTTCTCGCACTCAATGCAGCTATTGAAGCCGCTCGTGCGGGAGAACATGGACGAGGCTTTGCCGTTGTTGCCGATGAAGTGCGCAATTTAGCTGAACGAACACAGCGAAGTTTGACTGAAATTAATGCAACAATCAATGTGATTGTTCAAGCTATTAATGACGCGAGTGAACATATGAATACAAACTCAAGAAGCATGGAAGATTTAACTAAAATTGCTTCAGATGTGGAACAAAATATCAATGAAACAACACATATAATGGATAATGCTACTGCTTCAAGTGAGCACACTGTGAAAGATTATGCTGATACCAGCGCGAAAATTGATGGTATTGTTCAAAAGATTGAAAAAATAAATGCGTACACTCTCAGTAATGCCAAGAGTATGGAAGAGATGCAAAGTGCTTCTTCACATCTCAGCGAATTAACTGAAAAACTCAATAATGTTTTAGAAAATTTTAGAACCTAAAAAAACGATAAAAGGCTTGAGCTTCAGCTTGAGCCTCTTCTTGCGAAATGACTCTAAAACGTACTTTACCCCCAGCTTTGACTTGAGCCAATTTAAAACAATCCGTACAAATAACTGAGCCTATTTTGGGATAACCACCGATCGTTTGGCGCTCTTTTAAAAGCACTATGGGTTCGCCATGAATAGGAATTTGAACAGCCCCATAACAAATAGCCTCAGATAAAATACCATTGACTTTAGGAACAACTTTTTCTCCGCTTAAGCGATATCCCATCCTATCACCTTCGCCTTTATACGTATAGACTGTATTAAAAAAAGTCTCTTTTTGCACTTCATCAAACAGTGCTTCCTGATACCCTAAAACCAAACGCAAATGTACTTCTTCATCATAATTAGGAATGAACTCTTTTTTCAAGTAGCGCTTATCTTTCAATTGGGAAGGCTTACATGCTAGGAAATCTCCAGCCATCAACTTTCGCCCCTCAACACCACCTAAACTTTCTTTAATAGAAGTTGAAAAGCTTCCATAGGATTTGGGAGTCTGAAAGCCGCCCACAACACCCATATAGGCAAAATGTCCATGGCTTGCGAAGCCAAAACTAAGGGTATCGCCTTCTATTAAGTTATATGTTTCCCACATACTTACAGGCTTACCATTGATAGTGCAACCCATATCCGCACCACCTAAAGCGATACAGACTTTTCCTTTCACCTCAAAGCTCAATCCTCCCAGTGCAATTTCAACAGTAGCTGTATTAAAAGCATTGCCAAGAAGCATTTGAACATAGCCAAAAGCCAACTCATCCATCGCACCACTTTGTGTTAAGCCAATATCACTCACACCAATACGACCCGCATCTTGAATACTGCTTTGAAGACCACCATTGAGTATCTTTAAGCCATTCATAATATGCCACCTAGCTTTAAAAACTCAGCACGACTAATCGCTTCAAATCGCACTAAATCCCCTACATGTAAGAGGGAAAGTCCTTCATAAGCGGTATCAAACATGGCAATGGGTGTGCGCCCAAGAATCTTCCACCCACCTGGACTTTGTGTCGGATAAACCGCTGTTTGCCTATCGGCGATGGAAACACTCCCTTTAGGAATAGATTTACGAGGATTAGCAAGCCTTGGGGAAGCTAAAGCCTCGTTTAATTCACCTAAATAAGCAAATCCTGGAGCAAAACCTACGGCATAGACATTATAACTTTGGTTGACATGCAAGGCGATAATAGCATCAATCGAAAGGTTTTTTTCTTCTGCAACCGTTTCAAGGTCAAGCCCTACTTCTGGGTGGTAATAAGAAGGAATACTCACAGTCTTTTGTTCGGCTTCATCAATAGGTCTTGCCATCATGATAATCTCTTCCACACGTTTACAAAGCGAATCATAATTTTGGGTAAGCACATCATAACTTACCATTAATGAGGCATACGAAGGTATGATTTCCAACACCCCGATAAGCCTTGCATTTTTAAGGGCACGATAAGCTTTTTGTACCTCTTTTGAGACTTGAGGGTCGATACGATGGCCAAAATAGATCATGAAGGTATTAAACGAAGCCACTTGAAACGTAAAATTCAAAGACTCTCCCTTAGTGTTCTAACCATCGAAACTGCCTCTACATTGTCGCCATGCACACAGAGTGAGTCTACTTTTAACGCTATTTTTTTACCAGAGATTGTTTCCAAAAGACCTTCATTTTTAAGTAATGCCCAACGCACCTTAACCGCTTCTATGTCATGGAGCACAGAACCCTTCTGGCTACGAGGCACGAGTAAGCCAGCATCATCATAAGCACGATCTGCAAAAACTTCATACAATAAACCAATACCATATTCACGTGCGATGGCTTCATGGGCTGCAATATCCACCATGGAGAGTACCATGACTTTAAGCGTCTTATCCAAACGGCTCACCGCTTGTACCACGGCTTTGAAAATGCGCACATCCTTCATCATATCATTGTACAAAGCGCCATGCGGTTTTACATAACTCAGCTTCGCGCCATTAGCATCGCAAAATGCTTTTAACGCACCGCATTGATAAATCACCATCGCCTCGATTTCGTCCATGGAGCACGCCACACTGCGCCTGCCAAAGCCTACTAGATCAGGATAAGCAGGGTGCGCACCGATGATAATATTGTGTTTAAGCGCTAATTTAATCGAAGTATCCATAATTAAAGGATCACCCGCATGAAAGCCACATGCAAAATTGGCCATATCTACATAAGGAAGAACCTGTTCATCTAACCCCATTTTCCATGAACCAAAGCTCTCACCCGCATCACAATTTAATTTTATATTCATTTTATCATCCTATTGGGAAGGTAGAAAACAATTTCAGGGAATAATGTTACCACAGCTGTAATTAAAATCATAATAACAAAAAATGGAAATGTTGCTTTGATGATATAGCCAATACTCTCTTTGGAAATACTCTGAATGACAAAAAGTGAGAAGCCAACGGGTGGTGTGATTTGTGACATTTCAACCATAAAAACCAAAAAAATACCAAACCACAAAGCATCAAATCCTGCCGCACTCATAATAGGAAGGACGATAGGTAACGTCATAACCACCATCGAAATTCCATCTAACATCATTCCCAAAACGATATACATCAATGAGACAACAATGACTAGCATAAAGGGATTTAAACCTAAGGAGGCGATGTATTCGCTAAGTGCTCTTGCGATCCCTAAAAAGCCAACCACTTGTGATAAAAATCCCGCTCCAGCGATGATAAAACTGATCATAACCGTTGTTTTAATCGTATTTAAAAGCGCCATTTTAAAAATATGTTTATCAAAACTTTTAAAATAAATGGCTAATATAATAGAAAAAACAACCCCCAAAGATGCGGCTTCCGTTGGTGTTGCTATACCACTGTAAATACTGCCAATAACCACGGTAATCAATAACAAAACAGGCGTTAACTCTTTTAAGGAGTTCATGCGTTGCGTCCAACTAAAAGACTCTCTATGGCTAGGAACAACCCGTTTATTGAGTGTTGCTACGAACATAATATAAAATGAATAAGCGGTTGCAAGCATCAAACCAGGGATAATACCTGCGATAAAGAGTTTACCAATGGAAACATCCGCTAATACTCCGTAAATAATCATAATAATACTAGGCGGTATTAAAAAGCCCAATGTTCCACTGCCCGCAAGCGAACCAATCGCTAAAGATTTGCTATATCCTCTTTTTTGCAACTCTTCAAGCGTAATTTTTCCAACCGTAACAGTGGTAGCTGCCGAAGAACCTGACACGGCGGCAAAAAGTGAACATGCAGCCACATTGATATGCAACAGTCGCCCTGGAACACGACTTAACCATGGTACTAAACCATTGAAAAGCTTTGTTGATATGGACGAATAATGTAAAATCTCACCCATCAAGATAAACATCGGCAATGCCGCAAGCGACCATGAATTGAGTGAATCGTAAATCGAGCCAGAGAGTAGATTGCCAATTTTGGTGATAATACTCAAAGCAGGTGGTAAATGATGCTCATAAATAAGCATTCCAAAAATGCCCGTTAAAAAAAGCGATGCGCCAATCCAAATGGAAGAGAGTAAAAAAACAAACATCACGCCAACTAAAACAGCTGCTAACAGCAGTGGATCACTTATCATGAAACATCCTTTGTACTAAAAACGCTATTACGCTTATCATAAAAAGCGCAATGCCAATAGGAAGTGCAAGTTGAGGAATAAAAATAGGCGTTGCCGAAACCGCTTCGGAAACCACCCCCGTTTGGTAAGAATCCCAAACTAAAAGAACACTTCGATAAAAGATGAAACCTAGGAGTACCAAAGTTATGGAACCTGCAAAAATATCTACCAAAGAGGATTTTTTGGAAGAGATTTTAGCGGTTAAAAAAGTAATGCGTATGTGTCCATCGTGTAAAAAGGTATAGCCAAACCCAAAACATACAATGGCTAAATATAGATAACCACTATACTCATCCGCTCGCATGGTTGACGTATTAAAAAAATAACGCAGTATGATCTCAAGCAAAATGAGTAACACTAAAGCAATCAATAGTCCTGACGCTATAAAAGCTCCCCCGAGGGAGAGCTTTTGAGATAGCGTTAAAAAGCGAGCTTTCATTATTTTTTATACTCTACAAAGATTTTTTTAATACTATCATCGGCATCTGCAAGATAAGCATCTAACATTTTTTTAGCCACGATATCAAGCTCTTTTTTAAGTTCAGGTGTAGCTTCCGTAATTTTCATACCATTGTCACTGAGCATTTTAAGCGCTACTTTGTCTTCATTTTTACTTGCTTCCCATTGAGATGCTTCGATTTTTTCAGCCGCTTTGAGTAAAGCACTCTGTTGCGCTTTATCTAAGCTTTTCCAATAATCAAGATTGATAGTCACCGCTTGCAAAGGATACGCATATGAAATTTTTGTAAAGTCACTTAAAACTTCCCAAAATTTTCCATCTTTTCCTGAAGCAGAAGAAGTAACAACAGAATTTACCATCCCAGTACTAAGAGCCGAATAGACTTCACCCCATGGAAGAGCCACTGAACTTCCTCCCACCATCGTGATAAAATCAGCCGAGTTTTTATCGTAAGTTCTGGTTTTTAAATCACTAAAATCCACCTTACTAGCCATAGGTTTTTTAGTATATAATCCACTTGGTGGCCACGATACAGCATAAAGCATTTTTTGATTCCATGCTGCAGCTGTTTTTTCATACGCAGGCTTTGAAATTTTGTAGAGTTTATACGCATCATCGTATGAACTTGCTACAAATGGTAACGCCGAGATACCAAACACTTTACCTCCACCAGCGGTAAAAGGAATAAACATATCCGTCATCGCAACAGTTCCATCTTTGACCGCTTGCAATGGACTACCCTTAATTAAAGAACCCCCTGCATGCACCGTAATCTTAACAGTACCCTTCGTATATTCATCAACTAAGGCCGCAAACTGCTCTGCTCCTTTAGTATGAAAATTGTTAGCACCATAGACCGCATTAAGATCCATCTTGATATTTGCCGCCATCAAGGCACCGCTTACACACGCTAAAACCACAAGTTTTCGTAACATGAAAGACTCCTTTAAAAATGATATTTTTCATATTAACAGATGCAGGTGAGGAAAAAGTGGGGAAATGAGAGATGGACTGATTAAAAAATAAGCCGATACCCTTCTTGAGAGATATTTTCTAAAAATTCAATAGGAACTTTTTTGCGAAGCTCTTTTACAAACGTTTTGAGTGCCTCCATACTCATCACTTTTCCATCCCAAACAACATCTTCAATCAGAGCATACGGTGTCACTTGCCTTTTTTGTCTAAAAAGTAACAATAAGAACTCTTTTTCACGCTTATTTAAAGCAATCATTTCACCTTGATAATAAAGTTTTCGCTCAAAGGGTGCAAAAAGTAACGTTTTAGAAAGAACGATACGCTCTCCTTCATTCAAATTCAATGCCTCCATGAGCCCTTCTAAAAGCCTATCCGCATTGGCGGGTTTTAGGATAAAATAGTTAATATGAATATTAATAAGCTCCAGTAAATACTCTTCCTTGCCATACGCACTGAGCATTACAATAGGAGTATGTTTATCCAAGGTCCTAATATTTTTAGCTAAGTCTATCCCGCTCCCATTGGCCATTTGAATATCACTCAGTACAATATCTGGTGCTATGCGTTCATAAACACTGAAACCCTCTTCACCACTACACGCTTCATGAACCTCTTTAAAATAGTAACGCAGTGTTTTAGCAATCCGACTACGAATCCCCTCATCATCTTCAACATATAAAATGCTAATATGTTTTAGTAAAGCTAGTTTCGCATTTTCCATTCTACTAGACCTCAATACAAAATTGTGCACCTAAATTTTCATTCGATGCATACAGTTTGCCATTCATATTATCTTCAATAATCATCTTCGCCATATACAATCCAAGCCCCGTACCACTGGAAGCCTTTTTGGTCGAAACGTAAGGCTCAAAAATACTCTGCATCAAACTCTCCTCAATGCCACCCGCATTATCACGTATGCACACCAATGATTTGCCCTCCGCATTCATGCCGATTTCAACCCAAATTTGTGGCAATAGTATTTGCCTCTCCATAAGCACATCTTTTGCATTAAGAAGAAGATTGAGCACCACTTGGGCATATTCATTAGGAAACCCCATCACTTCAACACTTTTATGCTGTTTTATCTGCAAACTTATATGAGCGTTTTTAAGCGTAGCTCGCGCTAGTGTAAATGCCTCTTCGCAAGCCATTTGCACACTAAAGCTCACTCTTTCTTTGGACGGTTTAAAAAAGTTCCTGAAATCATCAATCGTACGAGACATATATGACAGCAGGGTATCGCCCTCTTTGGCGCTTTGCATAATTAATGCTTTATTAGCCTTACCAAATTTAGCCGCTGTTTCAAGTTCCATAAAGATACCCGAAACCTCACTTAATGGCTGCCGCCATTGATGGGCGATAATACTAAGCATCTCACCCATTTGCGCCAGTCTTGATTGATGCATCAATGCTAAATCTTTCTGCTTCGATTCTGCAAGTGCTTGATTGATTTTGGTGCGAAGTGTGGCGTTAAACTCTTTGAGTGCCTCTGTTTGATTGTGTACCCGTGAACGATACGATTCTAAAGCGGTATTAATCTGTTGCGTAATTAAAAAAGAGAGAAATCCTACTATCATCATTGAAAAAATAGCAATCACAATTACCCCTAAAATATAACGATCCATTTTAGCTTTCATCTCTTCTTTTTTAAGTGCGATGGTTTTTTCAACATCACTCACATAAATCCCCGTACCAACAATCCAGTTCCATGGCTTATAAAAAGCCACATAAGAGATTTTTTTTGAAGGCTCATTTTCATAAGGTTTTGGCCAGGAATACTCAACAAAACTTCCCAATGACTCACCACTATGCATGGCCTTCTCAACAAAAAGTTGAGTAATAAATTGTCCGTTTATATCTTGCAATAAAACATCGTCTTTGCCAATACTATCGGGACGAAAAGGATGGGCTAAAAGGGTGTGAGAACTATTGTGTATCCATACATAGCCACCCTCAGCATAGCGCAAAGATTCCGCCCAAGTAATCATCTCTCTTTTTAAGCGTAGCATAGCTAGGTCAAGATATTCAGCCGCTCCAATACTCCAACCATAGGGCGAAAGTGCTTTAACATACACACGTCTTGGTCTGCCTACTTCACTGGTTGCATACCCACCATTTTGCATCGCTTCTGCTACAGCGCTTTTAAGACCGATACGATCACCCAACTCTTCTTGTGGATAGATAATCTCCCCTTTGGAATTCACAATAAAGTAGTATCCACGATGAGCACTTACATGCAAAGAAGATAAGGTTAAAAGAAGATCTTGTCTTAGCTCTGTTAACGATTTTTGTTCATTATTTTTAGCATATAAGTTAATGCCCATCATATGCACATCATCGACTCTGTCTTTTAGCTCATTGTCGATATTTTGCCGCATGGTACGGGAGTGGTACTCAAAATAATTGAAAACCTTTTGAACCTCATAACTGAGTGTTGTTTTTTGTTGACTTAGAAGCTGTTTTTCCAGTGCTTCACTCTCAAAGCGAAGATTAGCCCGTTCAATAAAAATAAAAAAAGAAAGAATAAAAAAAGTCAATAGAACAATTGTAACAATAGGTGTTATAAATATTAATTTTGGCAGATGCTTTTCTTGAAACATACCCTACTCTTTTTTTTATTTGGGTTATTGTATCAATTTTTTAAACTCTACAAGAGAATTCATTGTATAATCTCATTTAAAAGATAGAGTTAAAGGTATAAATTGTTATGAAATATGATGTTATTGTAATTGGTGGTGGGCATGCGGGCATTGAAGCTTCCTTGGTTTCAGCACGTATGGGACACAAAACACTTCTAATCACCATTTTAGCAGAACAAATCGGCGCAGCGAGTTGTAACCCTGCTATTGGTGGACTTGCCAAAGGACATTTGGTTAAAGAGATCGATGCACTTGGTGGGCAAATGGGACTAGCAACCGATGCCAATGGAATTCAATTTCGAACTCTTAATATCTCAAAAGGTCCAGCCGTAAGAGGAAGTCGTGCGCAAATTGATATGGACAGATACCGTATATATATGCGTAACCTTATTTTAAATACTGAAAATTTGAGCGTCGCTCAAGAAATTGCAGAAGAAATTGTCACCCATGAGGGAAAAATCACAGGTGTTATCACCCAACTTAAAAACCATTACCACGCTCAAAAAGTGATTGTCACAACAGGTACTTTTTTAAAAGGCCTTATTCATATTGGTGAGTATAAGCAAGAAGCGGGACGCGTAGGTGAATTCCCTTCTATCCATCTTAGTGCCTCACTCAAAGCTTTAGGGCTACGTATGGGACGCTTAAAAACTGGAACGTGCGCTAGAATTGATGCTAAAAGCATTGATTTTTCAAAAATGGAGCTTCAACCTGGCGATGACAATCCTCTTCCGTTTAGTTTTAGAACCCCTAGAGAAAATTTTAATCCGCATCAACTCCCTTGTTATATTGCTTATACTAATGAAAATACGCATACTATTATTGAGAGTAATTTTCACAGAGCACCTTTGTTTACCGGACAAATTGAAGGCATTGGACCTCGCTATTGCCCAAGTATTGAAGACAAAATTAACCGCTTCCGCGATAAAGACCGTCATCATCTTTTTATTGAGCCACAAACACGAGAAGCAACCGAATATTACATCAATGGTTTTAGCACTTCGTTGCCACCTGATACGCAATTAAATATGATTCACTCCGTCGAAGGAATGGAAAATGCAAGAATAGTACGTTATGGTTATGCTATTGAATATGACTATGTTGATCCAACCGAGCTCAAACACACTTTAGAAACGAAAAAAATATCAGGTCTTTATTGCGCAGGGCAAATTAATGGGACAACAGGTTATGAAGAAGCAGCAGCACAAGGATTAATGGCAGGCATTAATGCAAGCCTTGCCATTCGAGATGAAGAACCTTTGATTTTACGTCGTGACGAAGCGTATATTGGTGTATTAATAGATGACTTAGTGACCAAAGGGACTAAAGAGCCTTATCGTATGTTTACCTCAAGAGCAGAATATCGCCTTTTATTGCGCGAAGACAATGCTGATTTAAGACTGAGTCCCTATGGGTACAAAATAGGTCTTGTGGATGAACAAACACACGAACGAGTGGTCAAAAAACAGATGGAATTATATGAAGGATTAGAATACTTAGAATCAAATTATTTAACACCTTCTCATGAAAACAATCTTTTTTTAGCGAGTATTGGAGAAGAAAAAATTTCTGATAAGATCTCTTTGCAAAAAATTGTTGCGCGTGCAGATTTCAATGTGGAAAAACTAGAAAAACTAGCCCCTCAAATTGCAGCGTACCATGAAGATTCAAAAGAGCAAATTTTAGTTGAAGCAAAATATAAAAATTATATTGAAAAACAAAAAAATCAAATTGATTATATGAAAGCGATGATAAATATTAAAATTCCACCGTTGATGGATTTTAGCTCTATTTCTGGTTTAAGT
>JAQUVE010000025.1 GCA_028693565.1 Sulfurospirillaceae bacterium
TTTTTGTATTAGCCGGTTTAATTTTAGGGATAATTTTAGTTGCTTCGTTATATGAAACATCGGTTTATTTTTCATCAAATGAGTCATGTATGAAGTGTCATGTTCATCCTCATGCTGAAGAAACATGCGCATATTTTTGCCAAAATTGAGAAATTTGATGCCGTTGAGAAAATTGATGAAATTTTGGAAGTAAGTGATGGCATCATGGTAGCTCGTGGAGATTTAGGTATAGAAGTGCCTTACTACAAAGTTCCGAGTATTCAAAAAAGAATTATTGCTAAAGCCAATGCCTCGTCCAAACCAGTTATTACTGCCACTCAAATGCTTCTTTCTATGGCAGAAAATGAGATGGCAACCCGTGCGGAAATTAGCGATGTTGCTAATGCTGTTTTAGATGGAACTGATGCTGTGATGCTTTCTGAAGAGAGCGCTATTGGTAAAAATCCTGTTCATGTTGTAGAAGTTATGGCTGCTACTATTAGAGAAACGGAAGCTATTTATCCGTACAGTAAATTTGATATTTTCTCATTTTTAGATGAAACGGATATCATTTCTTCTTCAACCGCACGTTTAGCAGAACGCTTAGGTGTTGAGGCAATGATATCATTAACAAGCTCAGGAAAATCAGCTAAAAAATTAGCACGTTACCGTATCAAGCAAGATATTTATGCAGTAACGCATGATGAACGAACAGCACGCTCTTTGACAATCGCATGGGGTATTCAGCCTATTATGAATATTGATGCAAGTAACTTAAATTTGATGCTTGGTAAAACTTTGCAAAAAGGGATTGAAAAAGGCTATATCAGCAAGGATAAAACGTATATCGTCACAGCAGGATATCCAGCTGGTGTTGAAGGAAGTACCAACTTTATTCGTATCTTGAAAAAAGAGCAAATTGAGTATTATACAGATATGGTGTTATAAGTATTTTGCAGGAAAGATTTTACTTTTAATCTTAGCTTAAAGAACTTTGAGGTAAAATCCATACCTCAAATAAAATCTCTCCCAAGAAGGACATACGCATGTATGCAATTATAAAAAATGGCGGGAAGCAATACAAAGTTCAAGCAGGCGACTACTTAAATGTCGACAGACTTGACGCTCAGCCAAAAGAGAAAATAGAAGTGACGGAAGTTTTAGCGATCAATGATGGCGAACTTAAAGTGGGAACACCTTTCGTCAATGGTGCTGTAGTAGAACTAGAAGTTGTTACTGAAGGCAAAGACAAAAAAGTTATTAGCTTTAAAAAACGTAGACGTAAAGACTCCAAGGTCAAACGTGGTTTTAGAAGACAGTATACTAGAGTAAAAGTTATAAGCATTAAAGCTTAACCCACAAACGACACAAGAAAGATAGGAGTAACCAATGGCTCACAAGAAAGGTCAAGGAAGTACCCAGAATAATAGAGACTCAGCTGGACGTAGACTGGGTGTTAAAAAATTTGGTGGCGAATTTGTTCGCGCAGGCAATATTATTATTCGTCAACGTGGAACAAAAGTACACGGTGGTAGCAATGTAGGTATGGGTAATGACCATACATTATATGCGCTAATTGATGGATATGTTCAATTTCAACGTAAAGATAAAACACGAAACAAAGTTTCTGTTATTCCCGCAAGCTTATAATCTAGGGTGGAGTTTTCTCCACCTTCTTTTTTCTTCTCATTTAAAATTACCTCTAATGATTATTTTTTATACTGTAGTTATTATAGGTATTTCATACTTTAATATATAAAAGGCGTTACCATGTTTATAGACAATGTAGAATTGACACTAAGTTCAGGTAAAGGTGGGGCTGGAAGTGTCTCTTTTAGAAGAGAAAAACACGTTATCCAAGGAGGCCCTGATGGAGGCGATGGCGGACGTGGTGGTAATGTCTATTTTAAAGTAGATAAAAATACGCATACTTTATCGCATTTTAGAGGTTTTCAACATCTTAAAGCTAAAAATGGTGAACAAGGTATGGGGCGAAAGATGTATGGAAAATCAGGAGAACATTTAGTGATTATCGTTCCTCCTGGAACGCAAGTTATTGACAAAGAGACTGGAAGAGTTGTAATGGATTTAGTGGAAGATGGCGACAAGCAACTTTTACTAGAAGGTGGACTTGGAGGACTTGGCAATACTCACTTTAAAAGTTCTACCAACCAACGACCTGAATTTGCACAGCCTGGTCGTCCAGGAATGACAAAAGAAGTGAGATTAGAGCTTAAACTGATAGCTGATGTTGGTTTAGTTGGCTTTCCGAACGTTGGTAAATCAACATTAATTTCCGTTGTCTCAAATGCTGAACCTGAGATTGCAAACTATGAATTTACAACGCTCACGCCAAAATTAGGTGTTGTGGTTACGGAAGATTATCGTTCTTACGTTATGGCTGATATTCCTGGAATTATAGAAGGCGCTAGTGAAGGAAAAGGGCTTGGTATAGAGTTTTTAAAGCATATAGAGCGCACTAAATTTTTATTATTTATGGTTGATCTTGCTAATTATCGCGAGCTAGAGGAGCAATATTTTACGCTAAAAAAAGAACTTAAAAAGTTTTCAGATGCTCTATCTACTCGAGATTATGCCATTGCTCTAACACGTTGCGATACTCTTAGTCCAGAAGAGACTAATGCAAGAGTAGATGCATTTTTAGAACTTTTAAATCTTACACAAAATAATTTGACAGGCAAATATAAATCACGTGAGGATTTACACTCTTATGGACAAGATGTTCATGAAAGAGATCGTGCATTACCCTTTTTTGTGTTACCAATTTCTTCTGTTTCAAAAATAAATATAGATGCTATTAAATATGCTTTATCAGATGTTGTTACAAAGGTAAGAGATGAAGAGAGTCGTTGTTAAAGTCGGAACTCACGTTTTAAGTGAGCAAAACCGATTGTGTAAAGAACGTATTTTAAATTTAGTAGAGTTTTTAGTGGCTTTGATGCAAACCTATGAAGTCATCTTAGTCTCTTCAGGTGCTGTTGCAGCTGGATATATGACATTAAAGTTAGATAAAAAGTTATTGCATAACCGCCAAGCTATTGCAGCAGTGGGGCAGCCACAATTGATGGCTATGTATAACAGAAAACTTGAAAAATTTGGTAAAAGTGGTGCACAGCTTTTGTTAACAGCTGATGATTTAGACTCTCGTAAACGCTCATATCATGCTAAATGTACAATAGATACTTTAATTAGTAATGGAGTTTTGCCAATTATCAATGAAAATGATGCTACAGCTATAGAGGAGCTTGTTTTTGGCGATAATGACCAACTTTCGGCGCGGGTTTCATATTATTTTGGGGCAGATTTACTTGTTTTATTATCCGATATTGATGGCTACTATGATAAAGACCCCAATAAACATGAAAATGCAGTGATGAAAAAAGTAGTTTATGAAATTGAAGAGAGCGAGCTTGAAATTGAAAAATCTCCTAATTTTGCCTTTGCAACAGGCGGTATTGTAACTAAACTTAAAGCAGCAGATTTTTTGATGAAACGTGGAAAGTCAATGTTTATTGCTAGTGGATTTGATTTATCAGATGTGAAAAGCTATATGTTAGATGGTGTTCATAAAGGCGGTACTCTTTTTACATGTGACAACCTATAAAGAATTGCTTCACTTATATTAGGTTTAGTAGCAAAATATTGATGTGAAGAATAATCTTGTACGAAGGAATGATATGAATATTGTTTTCATGGGAACGCCTGCTTATGCCACGGTTATTTTAAAAGCGCTTCTTGAAGATAAATGCTTTAATGTTACTTTACTTGTAACACAAGAAGATAAACCCGTGGGGAGAAAACAGGTTTTAACGCCTCCTGATACCAAAGCTTTTATTGTAGCAAACAACTATGCAATGGAAATTTACCAACCAAAAACACTACGTACGGATGAGGCCTCTATAAAAATAGCTTCCTATAAACCTGATTTTATTGTCGTAGCAGCCTATGGACAAATTCTTCCCAAATCAATTTTGTCTATTGCACCATGCCTTAATTTACATGCTTCACTCCTTCCTCAATACAGAGGTGCAAGCCCTATTCAATCTACTATTTTAAAAGATGATATGTATGCTGGTGTGTCAGCGATGCTGATGGAAGAAGGCTTAGATACAGGTGCTGTTTTGGGTTTAAGTTACGTTGATGCAAAAAGGCATAATGCTCTCGAACTTTTTAATATATTAGCAAATGTAGCTGCAACCTTGATCGTAAAAACACTCAAAAATTTTGATAATCTTTTGCCTCTAAAACAAGTAGACGCGGAATCGAGTCATTGTAAGAAAATTAAAAAAGAAGATGGTGAAGTTGATTTTAAGCGTGATAGTGCCCACGATATTGTGATTAAAGCCAGAGCATTTATGCCATGGCCAGGTATTTTTTTAGCAACGGGAATGAAATTACATAGTGTGAAATTGAGTATTATAAAGAGTAATCAACTACCAGGTACTATCGTAGACATTAGTAACCAAGCTATTACGATTGTGTGCAAAGAGGGATGTCTTGATATAGAAACGTTGCAACCTATGTCAAAAAATATCATGAAAGTACAAGACTATATTTTAGGTAAAAGGCTCTTAATTGGTGATACATTGGCTTGATGAGGTCGATTCGACACATCGTTATTTAATGGAGGGTCTTAAAAACGGTACACTTTGTGCACCTATGGGATTAGGCACGGATAAACAATGTGCAGGTATTGGTAGTCGTGGAAACGAGTGGATTGGAGGAAATGGAAATCTATTTTTCTCTTTTTGTGTAGAAGAGAAACACTTACCCAAAGATTTACCATTAGCATCTATTTCTATCTATTTTTCTGCTTTAGTCAAAGAGATTTTACATGAGCGAGGCTCGAAAGTATGGCTCAAATGGCCCAATGATTTTTATATTGGAGAGCAAAAGATTGGTGGCATAATTAGTACAAAAATAGCACAAGTTATCGTGTGTTCTTTTGGTCTAAATATCCGCACCAAACCTGATAATTTCGGTCAATTAGATATATCCATAGAACCATACGAAATTGCTAGACTTTTTTTAAAACGTGTTGAAGAAAAAAACTCGTGGAAGAATGTTTTTAGTAAATATAAGATAGAATTTACTCTTAATAAAAAGTTTTCCTTTCATCTAGATGGCAAGTTGGTTTCTTTGGCGGATGCAGTATTGTGTGATGATGGTTCTTTAGAGCTAGAAAATAAAAAGGTGTACAGTTTACGATGAGCGAGATTATAGCGATAGCAAATCAAAAAGGCGGTGTTGGTAAAACAACCACTGCTATTAATTTGGCTGCTTCATTAGCAGTGGCAGAAAAAAGAGTCTTATTGATTGATATTGATCCACAAGCTAATGCCACTACAGGACTTGGTTTTCATAGAAGTGATTATGAATACAATATCTATCACGTCTTAATTGGTCGAAAACGCCTCTCTCAAGTTATTTTAGAGACTTCTCTTTCAACGTTACACGTAGCTCCATCTAATATAGGACTAGTGGGTGTAGAAAAAGAATTTTATGATAATAATACTAAAGGCCGAGAGCTTATTTTAAAGACAAAAATTGAAGAGATAAAAGACCAATACGATTATATTATTATCGACTCTCCACCAGCGCTTGGAAGTATTACAATCAATGCATTAAGTGCTGCTAACTCAGTTATTATTCCTATTCAGTGTGAGTTTTTTGCACTTGAAGGATTAGCTCAACTTCTAAACACTGTTAAATTGATTAAAAAAACTATTAATCCTACTCTTGAAATCAAAGGCTTTTTACCAACTATGTATAGTACGCAAAATAATCTTTCGAAACAAGTGTTTGCAGATTTGAAAGAACATTTTAAAAGCAAATTGTTTGTTGATAGAGATAATGCATCTTATGTTGTTATCCCCCGTAATATTAAGCTTGCAGAATCTCCAAGCTTTGGTAAACCTATTATCCTTTATGATGTAGAATCTCCAGGATCTAAAGCCTATCAAAATCTTGCTAATTCGATTTTAGTGAGTTAATGAATGAGTGCTAAAAAAGTTTTAGGTAGAGGGCTTAGTGCTATTATTGAAGATGTTGAGGAAGCGTATAAACAAGATATAGAACAAGCAAAAGATTTAGTTCGTGAAATTGATGTTGAGAGAATTACGCCAAATCCATACCAACCACGTACCCATTTTAATGAAATAGCACTCAAAGAGTTAAGTGAGTCGATAAAACGTCACGGATTATTGCAACCTATTATCGTTGTAGCAAAAGATGATAATTATATGCTGCTTGCGGGTGAGCGACGATTTCGTGCAACTAAGCTTGCTGGTTTTACCAAAATAAAAGCCATTGTGGCAGATATTGAATCTAAAAATCTACGTGAATTAGCACTTATTGAAAATATTCAAAGAGAAGATTTAAATCCGATTGAACTAGCAATTGCTTATAAAGAGTTGATTGAAGAGTATAAAATTACTCAAGAGGGTTTATCTGAAATTATTCATAAAAGTAGAACACAAATCACCAATACGATTCGATTATTGAGTTTAAGTGATAAAACCAAAGAGTATTTAAGTGATGGAACGCTTTCTCAAGGCCATGCAAAAGTTTTAGTTGGTTTAGAGCCCAAAGAAGAAGAGACAATTGTAAATACAATATTAGGGCAAAAGCTAAGTGTTAGAGAGACAGAAATATTAGTAAAAAACCTTAAATCTTCGGATGAAAAGAGTCATGAAAGTAAACAAAATCGAAAAAGTATTTCTGTAGATTTATCCACGTTAAAAGCCAAACTAGACAATATTGGTTTTAAGACGCGGATTAAAACCAATTCGATTACAGTGTTGTTTACAGATGATGAGGAAATTCGTACTTTTCTAAAACAATTTGATTAATGTTTTTTTAATTTAATAAAGTATTTTCTTTAGCTATGGTAAAATCACGCGTTTTTAATCATAAACTATCTTATATGTATTATTAAAAATCTTAAAATGAGTCTTATCTCGAAACAAAGGAGCAGGAAATATGTTGGACATTATACCAGCACTTCTACTAGTGACTGGAACTGTATTTTTAGTTTTATTGATCATCCTCAATAAAACACTTTACAAACCACTTTTAGCGTTTATCGACAATCGTAATAACTCTATTAAACGTGATTTGGAAAATGCAGGGAAAAACGCTAGTGATGTTGAGGCCTACTATAAAGAGGTAGAAACGATTATTTCTGAGGGCAAAGTAGAGGCTGCAAAAATTAGAGAAGCAGCGGTTGCTGAAGCTAAAGAAAAAGCTGCTAAACGAGTTGAGCTGAAAAAAAGTCAACTAGAAGCCCAAAATGTAGAATTTCTTAAAGCACTTGAAGCAGAAAGAGTAGAATTTAAAAATGGTCTATTAGCACAAATGCCTCTGTTTAAAGAGAGTATTTCGGCAAAACTTGGCCAAATATAAAAAGGGAGAAGAGGATGAAACTAAAATATGTTTTATTGATGTTTACGCCTGTTTTACTTTTAGCCAGTGAAGCTGGAGGGCATGGTGCAACGGATATTATCCCTAGAACCATCAACTTTTTAATTTTTGCTGCCATTTTGTATTATCTTATTGCAGAACCAGCAAAACAGTTTTATTTAGGACGTAAAAGTAATATTGCAACAAAACTTGATTCTATTCAAGTGAAGTTACGTGAGTCAAGCAATAAAAAAGAGAGCGCTCAACAAAAAGTTGAAGAAGCAAAAGCAAGTGCTCGTGTATTAATTGAAACAGCTAAAAAAGAAGCTATTTTATTAAGTGAAAAAATTGCAGCTGATGTAAGCGTTGAAATCGATAATCTTGAAAAAGCATTTAATGATAAAGTGAGTATTGAGAAGCGAAAAATGACACGTTCAGTTGTTTCAGAAATTTTAGATGATATGTTTAAAGAGGGGTCTATCTCTTTGGATCAAAATGAAATTGTTAAAATTGTGAATAAGAAGGTAGCGTAATGAGTAGTGCAATAGCAAAAAAATACGTTAATGCTCTTATGAGCAGTTGCAATGATAGTGAGTTGGCCGCTATGTTTAATCTTCTAAATGAGCTTGTTTGCGCATTTAAAATGGAAAAATTAAACAATATTATTCTTTCGCCAGATATTGCCTCTAAAGAGAAGGTTTCTTTAGTATTATCTTTAGTAGAACAAAGTACTGCTAAGTCTGAAAATTTCATTAAAATATTGGGTGAAAATGATAGACTTAGTTTAATACCAGTAATTGTGCAAGAGTTAAAATACCAACTTTCATTAAAAAATAATACTTATGAAGGTGCAATTGTAAGTAATTTTGAAATCAGTCCAACACAAGTTTCGACATTAGAAGCAAATTTTAGTCAAAAATTTAATGCTCAAATAAAACTTCATAATACAGTGACAGCCTACCCTGGTATTAAAATTCAGTTGGATGATTTAGGTGTTGAAGTGAGTTTCTCACTTGAGCGATTAAAAGCTCAAATGAGTGAGCATATTTTAAAAGCAATATAAAATAATAAAAGATAAGTTAAGGAGTAATGTGTGGGAGCAAAAATGAAAGCTGACGAAATCAGTTCAATCATTAAAGAGCGTATTGAAAACTTTGAATTAAACGTAGATATTGAAGAGACAGGAAAGGTTATTTCTGTTGCTGATGGTGTTGCAAACGTTTATGGTTTAAAGAATGTTATGGCTGGCGAAATGGTTGAATTTGAAAATGGCGAGAGAGGCATGGCGCTTAACCTTGAAGAATCAAGTGTTGGTATCGTTGTCCTTGGTAGTTGTAATGATATTAAAGAAGGTTCATCCGTAAAAAGACTATCTAAACTTTTACGTGTTCCAGTAGGCGAAGCTTTAATTGGGCGTGTTGTCAACTCATTGGGTGATCCAATTGATGCAAAAGGTCCAATTGAAGCAACAGAATCACGCTTCGTAGAAGAAAAAGCTCATGGTATTATGGCTCGTAAATCGGTTCATGAACCACTTCAAACAGGTATTAAAGCGATTGACGCGCTTGTTCCCATTGGTAGAGGTCAAAGAGAGCTTATTATTGGTGATAGACAAACAGGTAAAACAACCATTGCAATTGATACAATCATCAATCAAAAAGGTCAAAATGTTGTTTGTATCTATGTAGCGATTGGTCAAAAACAATCAACTGTTGCCCAAGTTGTTAAAAAACTTGAAGAGCATGGCGCTATGGAATACACCATTATCGTTAATGCAGGTGCAAGTGATTCAGCAGCGATGCAGTTCTTAGCACCCTATGCAGGCGTTTCCATGGGTGAATACTTTAGAGATAGTGGCAGACATGGTTTAATTATTTATGATGATTTATCAAAACATGCGGTCGCTTACCGTGAGATGTCATTGATCTTAAGACGCCCTCCAGGTCGTGAAGCTTACCCTGGTGATGTTTTTTATCTACACTCACGTCTTCTTGAGCGAGCTGCAAAAGTCAATGATGAGCTAGGTGCAGGTTCTTTAACAGCACTTCCTATCATCGAAACACAAGCGGGCGACGTATCTGCCTATATTCCAACCAACGTTATTTCTATTACTGATGGACAGATTTTCTTGGAGTCAGACTTATTTAACTCAGGTATTCGTCCTGCTATTAACGTCGGTCTTTCTGTTTCTCGTGTTGGTGGTGCCGCTCAAATTAAAGCAACCAAACAAGTTGCAGGAACACTTAGACTTGACCTCGCACAATACCGTGAACTTCAAGCATTCGCACAATTTGCCAGTGACTTGGATGAATCAAGCCGTAAGCAATTAGAGCGTGGGCAGCGAATGGTTGAACTTCTTAAGCAACCTCCGTATGCACCAATTCCTGTTGAAAAACAAGTATTGATTATTTTTGCAGGTTCTCGTGGACATTTAGATGGCATTGAAGTCAAAGAAACTAGCCGTTTTGAAGCTGAGCTAAACTCATTTGTAGAAGCAAAATACCCAGAAATTCTTGAGCAAATCAGAACCAAAAAAGCATTGGATAAAGATCTCGAAGAGTTATTAAATAAGGCATTGAACGAGTTTAAAGCGACGTTTGCAGTCAAGTAAGGATAAGCTATGGCAAACCTTAAAGAGATAAAAAGAAAGATTAAGAGTGTTCAAAACACTCAAAAAACGACAAGGGCTATGAAGCTTGTATCAACTGCAAAGTTGAAACGTGCTGAAATGGCTGCTAAGCAATCACGTGTGTATGCCGTTAAAATTAACGAAGTACTCTCTGAAATTGCTTACAAAATCAACCAATATAAAGGTGGTGTGATTGAAAGTCGATTTTTTGAAAAAAATGATGCTCCAAAAACAGTCGATGTCATATTCGTGACTGCCGATAAAGGATTATGTGGTGGCTTTAATATTCAAACTATTAAAGCAGTACGTAGACTTTTAGAAGACTATACACGTCAAAATATTAACGTTAGATTGCGTGCAGTTGGGCGAAAAGGTATGGCATTTTTTAATTTTCAAGGCGTTGAGCTTTTTGCATCTTATGCAGGGGTTAGTTCGGCTCCTAATTATGAAAAAGCACAAGAAATCATTAATGCAGCAGTAAGTGATTTTATAGAAAAGAAAACGGATCAAGTAATACTTGTTCATAATGGCTATAAAAATATGATTTCTCAAGAATTGAAAATTGTTGATGTTGTTCCAGTTGAGCCACCTATGGATTATACATTGGAATCAAATTCAATGATGGAACTTGAGCCACTTGATGGTGGTGAAGAAATTTTGGATTCACTCATTCAAAAGTATTTTGAATACAACATGTACTATGCTTTAGTTGATTCTTTAGCGGCAGAGCATAGCGCAAGGATGCAGGCAATGGAAAATGCAACCAACAATGCAAAAGAACGTGTTGGCCTTTTAACATTGGCGTATAATAAAGCAAGACAAGAATCAATTACTACTGAACTCATTGAGATTATCAGTGGTGTTGAATCTATGAAATAAAATAGTTTTAAAAAATATAAGGAGAATATTCAATGAATGGATTAATTAGCCAGATCATGGGTCCAGTTGTTGACGTCGATTTTAATGGCTACCTTCCTAAGATCAATGAAGCGATTGAAGTAAATTATGAAGTAGAAGGCAAGAAACAACGTTTGATTCTTGAAGTAGCAGCACATTTAGGCGACAACCGTGTACGAACAATTGCAATGGATATGAGTGAAGGTTTAACAAGAGGTATCGAAGTTAAAGCTTTAGGAAATCCTATTCAAGTTCCAGTAGGTGAAGAAGTACTAGGACGTATTTTTAACGTTATTGGTGAAGTTATCGATAATGGGCCAGATGTTTCTCGCAAAGTTAACTGGTCAATTCACCGAGAGCCACCAAAATTTGAAGAGCAAAGTACAAAAAGTGAAATTTTTGAAACGGGTATTAAAGTTGTTGACTTACTCGCTCCTTACGCAAAAGGTGGTAAAGTTGGACTTTTCGGTGGTGCGGGTGTTGGTAAAACCGTTATTATTATGGAATTGATTCATAACGTTGCTTTCAAACATAGTGGATACTCAGTATTTGCAGGCGTTGGTGAACGAACACGTGAAGGTAATGACCTTTATCATGAGATGAAAGATTCAAATGTATTGGATAAAGTTGCATTATGTTATGGTCAAATGAGTGAACCACCAGGAGCACGTAACCGTATTGCATTGACAGGTCTTACAATGGCTGAATATTTTCGTGATGAAATGGGCCTTGATGTTTTGATGTTTATCGATAATATTTTTAGATTTTCTCAATCAGGTGCTGAAATGTCAGCTCTTCTTGGACGTATTCCTTCAGCGGTTGGTTATCAGCCTACGCTTGCAAGTGAAATGGGTAAATTTCAAGAGAGAATTACATCAACTAAAAATGGTTCAATTACCTCTGTTCAAGCTGTTTATGTACCTGCGGACGACTTAACCGATCCAGCTCCTGCAACAGTTTTTGCACACTTAGATGCAACCACCGTACTTAACCGTGCGATTGCAGAAAAAGGCATTTATCCAGCGGTTGACCCACTAGATTCTAGTTCACGTATGTTAAGCCCTGAAATTTTAGGTGCTGATCATTACAATGTATCTCGTGGTGTACAAGCCGTGCTTCAAAAGTATAAAGATCTCCAAGATATTATTGCAATTCTTGGTATGGATGAGCTTAGTGAAGAAGATAAAGTTACGGTTGATCGTGCTCGTAAAATTGAAAGATTCCTTTCTCAACCATTCTTCGTTGCAGAAGTATTTACAGGTAGCCCTGGAAAGTACGTAACATTGGAAGAATCAATTGCTGGATTTAAAGGTATTCTTGATGGCAAATATGATGATTTACCAGAGGCCGCTTTTTATATGGTAGGTGGTATTGAAGAAGTGATTGAAAAAGCTGCAAAATTAAGAAGTTAATTAGCTTTTATTAAGGTAAAAATATGAATACATTAAAATTGGAAATCGTTACTCCAGAAGGTCAAATTTTTGCTAAAGATGTAAAAAGCGTTACGCTACCAGGAAGCGAGGGTGAGTTTGGTGTTTTGCCACACCACGCTTCTTTGGTTACACTTTTGCAAGCAGGTGTCATAGATATTGAGCTTCAAGATGGAAATCACGATGTAGTAGCCATTAACTGGGGACATGTAAAGGTTGATGAAAATTCAGTTACAGTCCTAGCCGATGGTGCAGTTTCTATTGGTGGCAGCACAGAGAGTGAAATTGCAAAATCTCTAGATGCTGCTAAAGAGCTCATTCGAAGCATGAGCGATTCAGATATTGCCATTGCGATTGCAACATCAAAAATCGAGTCAATTACAAAAACAAGAAAGTATTAACATTAATGTCATCATTAGATATTTTTCTCAATTATTTTGCGCGTAGCGGTTTTTTTACATGGGTGATTCTTATATGGCTATCGGTTTACTTTGTGATTACATTTGGTATTCTCTTTAGCCGTTATTTTTATTTGGGATATTGGCTTTCAATAGAAAAAAGTTCTTTAGAGTCAATGTTGATGGGTGCACGAAATGTTCGAGATGACTCAATTCTGAGAAAATGTTCTTCATCTGCGCACGCATCAGAAAAATTGCTCAATGTTTGTAAAAATGTTGCTGAGAAGAATGCAACAAGTGGTTTGTGGATGCTCTCCATTATTGCTTCTACAGCTCCGTTTATAGGACTTTTTGGGACAGTCGTATCTATTTTGCAGACCTTTAGTGGATTAGGTCAAGCAGGTAGTGCTTCTTTAGGTGTTATCGCTCCTGCCATTAGTGAAGCGTTAGTTGCTACAGCTGCTGGTATTTTTGTAGCTATTCCAGCATACAGTGCCAATCTATTTTTACGACGTAAAGCATATGAAGTAATTGTGTATGTGCAAAGAGAGGTTGATATCTTACTTTCTACCAATGAACCCAAAAAAGAATTATAATGACTAGTCAACTAGATGAAGTTCCTGAATTAAATATTACGCCTTTAGTCGACATTATGCTGGTGCTCCTTGCTATTTTAATGGTAACAACACCAGCATTGGTTTATGAAGAGGTAATAAAGCTCCCTGATGGCAGTAAATCTTCTATTGTTAGTAAACTTCCTGAATTGGAAATAAGAATTACCAAAGAGCGAAAAGTTTACCTTAAAAGTGATAGCTTTACAATTGCTGAATTTCCCGATAATTTTATCATGCAAAAAAGTAAGTACCCACTTAAAAGTATTGTATACATTAAAGCAGACGAAGGGTTGGCCTACAAAGATGTTATGTTCGTTCTAAAAACCATTAAACAAGCAGGATTTACTAATATTTCGTTAGAAACCAATGGATAGCTAACGTGTCAAGTGTTAATAAATATTTCTCTTTAGGATGGACAATGTCCATCTGCCTTTATATTGCGCTTTTGATTTTTTTTGGTTATATACTAAGCCATCAACAAGAAAAAAATCTTAATTACACTTCCAACAAAGATAATTCAATGAATATTACATTGGTTGAACGCAAAAAAAATAATTCTGAAAAACTCAAAGAAGAACGCAAAAAAGTAGAAGAAAAAAAACCAGAAATTGAACCTAAGCCCGCAGAAAAACCTAGTGAAGAAAAAAAAGTTGCTTCATCCAATAAAGAAGTTGTAAAAAGTGTTTCACTTCAAGGATTGTTTGAAAAAATAGATACTACAAAATTACCACAAGATGTTAAAGAACAAAAAAAAGATAAAACTGCACCTACAAGAGTTAAACCTAATAAAGACGAAACAAAAGAAAAAAGTACAAGTGTCGCCTCAAAAATAGCAAATTCATTGAATTTTGCGGAGCAAAAACATTTAATGGATACCAAAAGAGATGGTGTTTATGATCCTTTTATTGGAAAGGTTCAAGAGATACTTGAAGAGAATTGGCAAAAAACTATCGATACAGAAAATGGTAATGTTTCAAAAGTCCTTATCAAAGTAAGTGATCAAGGAATTTTTAGTTATAAGATAGTTTCATTGTCTTATAATAACGAATTTAATAATAAATTGAGAGAATTTTTAAAAGCAATGGAAAGTACAGAATTTCCAAAGTACGAAAAAGGCCCTCTTTTTGAAATGCAAGTAGAATTTAAAGATATAATGGAGTAGAAGATGATTAAAAAATTAGTTGTATTTTGTTTATTTATGGTTATCTCTTTTGCAAGTGATGCAACTGTGGAAATTGTCAAAAGAATGGATGTTTTACCGAAGATAGCTGTTCAAGATGCCAGCAATTCAATGGTTGATTTGAATTTTAGAAGAACATTTTTTAAACTGATAGTTGGTGATTTACGTGTAAGTAGCCATTTTAATGTGCATGATGAGTATCTACAAAGTAGTTACGAAGGTGGTCCTATTGAAAACTTCTTAAGTGATAAAAAAGTTGATATGATTTTACGCTTTAAGATAGAGCAAACACTTAATAGTATGAGCGCAAATGTAAAAGTAATCAATGCTAAAACAGGTGCAACTACATCGGAAAATAGCTATCAACTACCTGATAAAAAACGTTATCCATTCTTGGCACATAAAATAGTTATCGATATTAATGCGCAAATAGGAGCTCCAAGTATTCAATGGATGGAACAATCTGTTGTCTTTGCAAAATATGTGGAAGCTAAAAAAAGTGAAATTATTATTTCAGACTATACCCTTAGTTATCAAAAAACTATGGTCACAGGTGGGTTAAATATTTTTCCTAAGTGGGCAAATAAAGAGCAAAGTGCTTTTTACTATACGTCGTATAATGGTGTTGAGCCAACTATCTATAAATTAGATTTGAGAGATGGTAGTCGAAGAAGTGTGATATCTGGTTCGGGAATGCTTGTGTGTTCAGATGTCTCCCAAGATGGCAGTAAACTTCTTTTAACAATGGCACCTAAAGATCAAGCGGATATTTATCTTTATGATACACGTACACGTAAGATAAATAAAATTACTGATTATTCAGGGATTGATGTAAATGGCAATTTTATTGATAATGATCAACGTATTGTTTTTATTTCTGATAGATTAGGATATCCTAATGTTTTTGCACAAGGTATCAATGATAAGAATGTAGAGCAAATGGTCTATCATGGTAAAAATAACAATTCAGCCTCAGCACTGAATAATTATATAGTGTACTCTAGCAGAGAAGATAAAAGTGAATTTGGTCGCAATACATTTAATCTCTATCTTATTTCAACAAAAACAGATTATATTCGACAACTGACAGCAACTGGAGAGAATTTGTTTCCAAGATTTGCTAAAGATGAAGATACAGTTATGTTTATTAAACAGTTTCAAAATAGGAGTGCTTTAGGCATTATTCGCCTAAATGCTAACAAAACGTATCACTTTGAACTTAAAACTGGAAAATTACAATCAATTGATTGGTAATTTTTTTTAAAAATGTGGTATAATTCCGAAGTTTTTAAAATGAATCTTAGAAAAGGATCTAATAATGAGTAAATTAGCTTTAACAAGCTTAGCGGTAGCGGTTTTGGTTTTAACTGGTTGTAGCCAAAAAAGTCCAGAAGTCGATATGACTAAAGACACTGGCAAGATGGATACAAAAAGTACAGTGGATGATGGTATGAGTGCACTTCAAAAATTGATTGCATCTCTTGAAGCAAATTCAAAAACAATTTATTTTGATTTTGATAAATACAATATTCGTAAAGATCAACAAGCTAATATTGATGCTAACGCAGCATTATTTAATACACAAGAAGCTAAAGGTTTTTCAATTAAAGTTGAAGGAAACTGTGACGAATTTGGTACAGATGAATATAACTATGCACTTGGCCTAAAAAGAGCAAAAAGTGTAAAAGATGGTTTAGTTGCAAAAGGTATGGTTGCAGATAGAATTACAGTAGTTAGCTACGGTGAAAGTAATCCTGCATGTACAGATCACAACAAAGCATGTTGGGATAAAAACAGAAGAGCAGAATTTAAAGTACTTCCATAATCGTTTGTATGAAAAAAAGTATTCTTTTCTTTTTGGCAGCTCTACTACCTGTAGTGGGGCTGTCAAATGAACCCTCAGCATACGGAGCAGGCGATATGGATGCAAAAAATCCTTATGGCCTATCCCAAAGTGAAAAAAAAATCCTTCAAAACAATGAAAAAGTAACTAATCTAAATCAGACTGTTGGTAGTGTTAAAGCAGAGCTTAATAAAGTTAGTGAAGATTATGAAGGTGTACGTTCTGTCATTGATGGCTACGGCTCTAAAATAGCAAAATTAGAAGAGCGTCTACGTTTAATTGAAGAATCGATGGAAGAAATTCGTACTGAAACTGCTCAAATTAAAGAGTATGTTACAGAGAGTCGTAAACTTAGAAACGATGACCAAGAAAAAATCAAAGCTGTATTAACTGAAATGGGTTCACTCATTGATTCTATTAATAAAAATTATGTACCAAAAGATAAGTTTGAACAGTTAGTTAAAGAAAGTAAATCAAAATCATCTTCTGCAACGAATTCTACTCCTGAAACGCATAAAGAAAAAGCAACTGCAACTAAAGATTTAAGTTCAAAAGATAGTGCAACATTAATGAAAGAAGCTGATGATCTTTTTGATAAAAAATCTTTTAAAGAGTCCAAAATTTATTATGAAGAGTTGATAAAACGTAACTATAAACCAGCAAAACATAATTTTCTTTTGGGCGAAATTGCTTATAATTCAAAGTCTTATACGGATGCAATTGAATATTATAAGACAAGTATATCGCTTTTTGATAAAGCATCTTATACCCCAACACTCCTTTATCATACGGGGTCTTCTTTTGAGAAACTTGGAAAATCAAAAGATGCACAAACATTTTATAAAGCTCTTAAACAGGGTTATCCTGATTCTCCAGAAGCAAAAAAAGTAAAATAGCTACTTTTTATACAATTCTTTGCCCAAATAATCAACGTAATTAGCCAGACTAAGGCCACCTACAACAAACTTATGCTACAATCTTAGTTTTATAAAACAGAGGAGATTATATGGCAATCAGTGAAAACCAAGTCGTTTCTATTCATTATGAACTCAAAGATGTTGATAGTGGAGAGATATTAGACTCGAATTTAAATGCGGCACCTCTTTCTTTTATCTTGGGTAAAGGACAAATTATTCCAGGATTAGAAGAGAAACTAAAAGAGCTATCACAAGGTGAAAGTGCAGATATCACAGTAGCAGCTGCAGATGCCTATGGCATCTATGACGACAATGCAGTTCAATCACTTCCAAAAGAGCAATTTGCTGGACTTGAGCTACACGTAGGTATGACTCTTTATGGCCAAGGTGAACATGGTGAGACAGTACAGGTTACTGTCAAAAGTTTCAATGATGAGACTGTTGAAGTAGATTTTAACCATCCTTTGGCTGGGAAAGATTTACTATTCGCTGTTTCAATTACAGAAGTACGTGAACCAACAGCAGATGAAATGCTAAGCGGCTATGTCGGTGGCATGGGTGGCGGTTGTGGTTGCGGATCAGGTGGCAGTTGCCACAGTACAAATGAAGAAGATGATGACCATGAATGTTGTGGTAGCGGAGCTCCCGGTCATAAGCATGGTGAAGATGGATGCTGCAGCAGCGGTGAAGGTCACTCTCATGGTGGCGGATGTTGTGGATCACACTAATTATATAGCAAAATCAAGAGCCTCAATAGAGGCTCTTAAATCAGCAAACCTTCTTAAAAGTGTCGCTATTAATGCCCTTATTTTGGGAGAACATGGCGTTGGAAAACTAACATTAGCACAACATATTGTTGCAGCTCCAGTTGTTGATGCGTCAGCATTTAATGAATTGCTTGCACTTCTTGAAACTAATAGCAGTGTCATAATTAAGAATTTTCATAAAATTACTAATTACAAAAAACTTAAAATTGCATTAGATGTCCATAAAACACGCATTATTGCAACCTCAAATAGTTCTATTTCTGAGGGTCTTGTTGATGAGTTTTTTAGTCTAAAAATTACATTACCACCTCTTGTAGAGAGAGCAGAAGATATTATGCCTCTTATGGAAAAATTTTCTCTTGAAGCTCAAGAAATGTTTGATAGTAAAAATGAAGGTTTAAGTTTATCGGAGATTAAGCCAGATTTATCGCAAAACTGTTATTCATTGAGGCGTTCAGTTTATAATGCTTTCCTAATGAATTCCTTTGGTGAAGAAGAGATATTGGCAATGCTCGAACGTTTTTTATACCAAAGGATAGGAGGTCGAAATGATTATAGAGACCTTTTATACCTATTTGATGTTCCCATGATTAAAAGCGGATATGCGAAATTTGGTTCACAACTTGCTATCAGTGAAAAATTTGGACTCAACCGCAATACTTTACGCAAAAAAATAAATGATAATAAAGATAAATTAACCCTAGACTAAAGTAAATTATTTCTCAGCAAATTTTACTTTACGTCAAATAAAACTTTAAAATTAAAGGGGACCCATGAATAATGCAATTTTTATTTTTCCTGGACAAGGTAGTCAAAAAGTCGGTATGGGAAAAGATTTTTATGATAACTCAGCACTTGCAAAAGAGATGATTGAAAATGCAAGCCAAAGAGTTGGATTTGATTTTAAAACATTATTGTTTGAAGAAAACGACCGCTTGGAACAAACAGAGTTTACACAGCCAGCCATTTTACTTGTGAGTTTAATTGCTCATGCCCTATTCATGAACGAAGTTTCTTTGAAACCCGTTTCAGCTTTAGGCCACTCTTTGGGTGAGTTTACAGCCATGAGCGCTGTAGGTGCTATTGATTACTGTGATGCAGTAGAGCTCGTTCATCAAAGAGGATTGTTGATGAAAGAAGCGTGCATTGGAAAGAATGCTGGTATGATGGCACTTTTGGGTTTGGATGATACGAGTGTTGAGCAACTTATTGATAAAGAGCGTGAGCTCGGTAAGAAAGTATGGGCTGCAAATTATAATGGTGATGGACAGATCGTTATTGCTGGAAACAGAGATGATTTAATCAGTCTAGAACCACTTTTTAAAGAACTAGGTGCCAAAAAAGCACTGCTTTTACCAATGTCCGTTGCCAGTCATTGTCCACTACTCAGTAGTGCGCAAGTAGCACTAGGACAATACCTTGAAAAGTGGGTCAAAGATGTATTTATAGCGCCTGTTATTTCCAATGTGACTACTTTGGCTTACCAAAGTAAAGAGGATGCCATCGAACTTTTGAAAAAGCAGCTTGTGGAACCCGTAAGATACAAGCAATCTATTCTTAATGTGGAAAATGATATAGATTGTTTTATTGAATTTGGTGGGAGTGTCTTAAAAGGATTAAATAAACGCATTTCTCAAAAAGTTACTTTGAGTATTACCGATATGAAAAGTCTAGAAGAGACTTTGGCATTATTGACAAAATAAGGACACAATATGCAAATAGCTATTATGGGTGCAATGGTCGAAGAGATTACACCATTGTTAGAATATTTTAATCATTATGAAACGGTTGAATTTGCTAAAAACAAATATTATTTGACTTCATACAAAGGCTTAGATATTGTTTTGGCATATAGTAAAATTGGTAAAGTTAATGCAAGTTTGACTGCAGCAACTATGATCGAGCGATTTGGAGCGCAAAAGCTTCTTTTTTCGGGAGTAGCAGGAGCTGTTAATCCTACGCTGAAAATTGGCGATTTAATCGTAGCGACAAAATTAGCACAGCATGATTTAGATATTACGGTGTTTGGACATCCTTACGGATATGTCCCTGAGGGTGCAGTTTATGTAGAAAGTGATCGTGGACTTTTAGCGTTAGCCAAAAGTGTAGCGGAACGAAAAAAACTGTATGTTCAAGAAGGTATCATCGCAACCGGAGATCAATTTATTTGTGATGTTGATAAGAAAGAGTGGATCGAAAAAACATTTAATGCAGATGCTCTTGAAATGGAAGGTGCTTCTGTAGCGGTAGTGTGTGATGCTTTACAGATACCATTTTTTGTATTGCGCGCAATTAGCGATGCAGCTGATATGGATGCAGGATTTAGTTTTGATGAGTTTTTAAATAGCTCTGCAAAAATAAGTGCAGAGTTTATCATCGCAATGTTGGATGAAATGGTTCATGATTGAAATCAGTAAACGCCTTTTAAGAACGGTTGGACGAACTAATGGTCATTATGGATTGATTCATGAAGGTGATAAAATTTTATTAGGACTTAGTGGCGGTAAAGATTCACTCAGTTTAGCTCATATCTTAAAGCATATGCAACGTGTAGCCCCTTTTAACTTTGAATTCAAGGCTGTAACAATAGCTTATGGAATGGGTGAAAATTTAGAAGCACTACAAGCACATTGTATTGAACATGGGATAGATCATGAAGTGTATGATACAAAAATTTTTGATTTGGCCCAAGAAAAAATTCGCAACAACTCCTCTTTTTGTAGCTTTTTTTCACGAATGCGTCGAGGAGCTTTATATACCTATGCTCTTGAAAATGACTACAAAAAACTTGCCCTTGCACATCATTTAGATGATGCGGTTGAGAGTTTTTTTATGAATTTTTCTTACAATGGCGCGCTTCGCTCGATGCCACCCATTTATAAAGCCCAAAATGGATTGGTTGTGATTCGACCACTAATCCATGTGAGAGAGCGGCAATTACGAGATTGTGCAAAGGATGCAAATATGCCCATTATCGGTGATGAAGCATGCCCTGCAATGCGTTTTGACGTTAAAATGCCTATTGCTAGAGCTGAAACAAAAGCGATGCTAGCGCAAATGGAAAAAGAGAATAGCGCCTTATTTGTTTCTCTTAAAAAAGCATTTCAAAATATTAATCTTTCAAGTTTTTCCCAAGCAGATTATTTAGATAGCTAAGACTTTCGCACTCCTTGTAAAAAATAATTTTCTTTTTATCTTTAATGGCGTATGATTTGATATACGTCATTAATGACGAAAAAAGTAAAAGGAGATGCAGAAATGAAAAAAATTATCAAAACTTTTTTGGTGATTTTATGCGGTATTTTTATCACTGAAATATCCGTATATGCGTCGGCAGGAAGAGGAATGAGAATGTTTGACCAAAATGTCAAAACGGCTTGTGGTACTAATGCCTTTATGGTTGCAAGAAGTCACACTCAAGAAGAATGGACGAAAATATATAAAGCAAATAGCCTTAATGCAGAAATTAAAACATTTTGTGCAGAAGCTACACCTATTAAGGATATGTACCAAAAAGATCTTTATGAATTTATGTATGCTATGGCGAAGGATAGTGGCGCAATCATAGCTGGCTGATAAAAATTTTGCAACCGGGTGTTGCTAACATAAAAAAATCTTATAGCAGGAGGGTTTAAAATCCCTCTTGTAAAATTTTCCATAAACTGTCTATCGTTTCATCATCAAAATAGATAGAACTTTTATATACAAAAAGTTCACTAACATGTGAAAGATTAAAGGGCTTATTGTGCGCACATGTTGAATGCGCAGGAAGGAACCCTCTAATCAGTGTTAAATCTTCTTCTATAACTTCTTCACATTTAAAACAGTTAAAATCATCATGCAATCTTCCTTCAAACTCCAAAATTTTTACGTAAGCCTCAATAGCGACACGTTTTGGGTTTTGTTTATGCCAAAGAGAGGTACATTCTTCTAAAAGATTAAAATAAAAACTATCAATTGTGTCAATATCTTTTAGGTGAAGGTAAAAAAGATGGATAAAAGGTTGCCATATAAACATTCTATTTAGATCTGTATTCCAAGGATTACCTAGGTGCATAATTGAGCGTAATTGCGGGATTGAAGATTTCATCGAGGGGATAGATTCAAAATCTATTTTATAGCCTAAATTAATTGTGGAATGCCGTGCTCCATAAAAGCGATAGAGTGTTTTTATGGTGTTTTGTGTTAAAATGGTGACAAGTAAATCCTCGTCTTTAATTTTATTAATATGAATGATATAACCTTGCATAAAGACCCTCAATACTCTTAAATATATCTATTCTAAAGAAATTTTTTTAATTTTTTTAATTAATTTTAATATTTTAATGTTAAATTAATATAATTTATGATAAATGAATTGCTCAAAACACCCTTAAACTACTGTTTAATTGAAAAATAAGCAAAATTTCTGTAATATCCCTCACTTTTGGCTTAAAAAATTTGTCAGATTTAACGAAAATTATAACAAAGGTTTGTTAAATGGATCTTATAACTGGATTTAAAGACAACTGCGGTTTTGGACTTATCGCAAATATAAACAATGTTGCAACACATAATAATGTTGAAGACGCAATTTGTGCACTTGAGCGTATGATGCATCGAGGTGCTATTGCCGCGGATGGGAAAAGTGGCGATGGTAGTGGTTTGCTATTTTCAATGCCTTTGGCATTTATGAAACAAGAAGCACATAAATTAGGCGTTGATCTTCCTAAGCAGTTTGCAGTGGCAATGTTATTTCTTCAAACGGATGAACAAAAACAAGTTTTTGAAGATATGTGTGAAGAAAATGATTTAAAAGTATTGCTTTACCGAGAAGTTCCTATCAATATTAAGGCATTAGGACAACAAGCCCTTGATACGCTTCCAAAAATCATTCAAGCATTTGTAACGCCTGCTTCCTTAGTTGCCACTAAACGTTTTGAAGCGTTGTTGTATTTGACCCGCAGAATGGTTGAGCGTAAATTGTCTAAAGAATCCGATTTTTATATTGCATCATTTTCAAGCAAAGTCATCTCTTACAAGGGATTGATTATGCCAACGTATATTAAAACTTTTTTCCCTGATCTAAGCGATGCAGCCTTTAAAACAACGTTTGCACTGTTTCATCAACGGTTCTCAACCAATACATTGCCAAAATGGAAATTAGCACAGCCGTTTCGAACACTTGCTCATAACGGTGAAATTAACTCAATTTCAGCTAATCGTGTTTATTCTCAAGTTAAAAGCGAGTCTATCAAAAGTTCAATTTACTCAGAAGCAGAACTAGCAAAATTGTATCCCATTACAACATCTGATGTGAGTGATAGTGCGAGTTTGGATAATATGTTTGAATTTATGTTAGTGAATGGTTTTGATTTTTTTAAAGCTGTTCGCTCACTGATACCAGCGCCATGGCAAAATGCCCCACATATGGATTCGGAGCTTCGTGCATTTTATGAATTTTCAAGTATCAATTTTGAGCCTTGGGATGGACCAGCTGCCATTTCTCTGACTGATGGGCGTTATATTGGATGTGTTTTGGATCGAAATGGTCTTAGGCCAGCAAAATACATTATCACCAAAGATGGACGTATTGTTATTTCGAGTGAATATGGCGTCATTGATATTGATGAAGAAAATATCATTGAGCGTGGAAGGTTACAAAGTGGTCAGATGATAGGTGTGGATCTAAAGTTTGGCAAAATTATGAAAAATGAAGATATTAATGACTATCTGAAAAGTTCAAATACTTATACTGAGTGGCTTAATAAAGGGCTTGTTTATCTCCAAGAGTTTGTAGATATTCCTTTTTCTAAAACTACGGATTATGTACGCGATACTTTAGAGTATGAACAACGTTTTTTTAACATTACTCAAGAAGTCAAAAATATGGTGATTGAGCCGATGATGAAAGATGCGAAAGAGGGTGTTGGTTCTATGGGTGATGATACCCCTGTCGCAGCATTTAGTAAAGTTCAACGTAGTTTTAGCGATTATTTTAAACAAAAATTTGCTCAAGTTACTAATCCTCCTATTGATCCAATTCGTGAAAAAGTGGTGATGAGTTTAAATACAGGTTTTGGTGAAATTCGTAATATTCTTGATGAAACACCTGAACACGCAATTCGTATTAAGTCTATCTCGCCTGTGATGATGCAAGAAAAATTTGATGTTTTATACTCATTTGGCGATGAAAGTAAAGCGCGTTATAAAAGCGAGTATAAAAATAGAATATTTTCTACTTTATTTGAGGATAACCTTAAGGGTAGCCTTGAAGATTTAGCCTATGACATTGTTCAAGCGGTTAGAAATGATGGTATAAGAGTTATATTTCTTGATGATAGAGGCATGAGTAATAAGTCCAAACCAATGCCAATGGCCATGGTTGTAGGGCGCGTGCATCAAGTATTATTAGATGAGGGAGTACGTTCAAAAACATCGATTGTTGCTATCTCTGGTGAAGCACTTGATTCACACTCAAGTGCCTGTATGATTGCTTTTGGTGCTAGTGCGGTTTATCCTTATCTTTTGTATGCAACGGTTTTGGATGAGTGCAAGAAAAGTGAGCTTGGAAATTATGAGATTAAAACGCGATTAAAGAATGTCAATCATGCCATTAACCAAGGATTATTGAAAATTATCTCTAAAATGGGTATTTCAACAATCAATTCATATCGAAATTCAGCTCTTTTTGACGCTGTTGGACTTGCTAAAGATGTAGTTGAGGAATGTTTCCGTGGAGCCTATCCATTGATTTGTGGATTAGGATACGAAGATATCGAAGAGCGATTGAATCGCAATCATGCCTTGGCGTATGAGCTTGACTTGACGAAAAAATTATTTCCTCTTGAAATTGGTGGATTTTATAGATATACCGATGGGCATGAGTATCACGACTATAATCCCAATGCGATACACGCGATTCATAAAGCAACAGTTACAGGAGAAAAGAAAGATTTTCAAGAGTTTACAAAGTTGATTAATCAACGAGGCTTTAAGATGATTAGAGATTTTTTCGAACTTAAATCAGAT
>JAQUVE010000026.1 GCA_028693565.1 Sulfurospirillaceae bacterium
CTTCCGATCTACCAAAGCTGGTTAAAGAGGGCTTTCGTGGAAAGATATTTGCGACGGCACCTACTTTTGATATTGCCCAGATTATGCTTCTTGATAGTGCGGCATTATTGTATGAAGAGTATGAAACGTTATTAAAAAAAGCACTTCGTAAAGGGGAGGAGAGCACTGTTACTGAACCCCTTTATCTCAAAGAGCATGTGGAACAAGTGTTTAGTTTACCGTTACATAGTGCTAAATATGATGAACCTATCATTATAGCACCTTTTCTTTCGCTCACATTTTTAAATGCAGGTCATATTTTAGGAAGTTCTTTTATCAATATTATCTTTCGTGAAAATGATATGGATAAAAGTGTCATCTTTTCAGGCGATATTGGAAGCCATAATCGTCTGTTACTCAACACATTAGAAAATCCTCCCAAAGCACAAACACTTTTTATTGAATCAACGTATGGCGATCGAGAGCATCGTGACATTAAAGAGAGTATTGCTGAATTTCGTGAAGCTATCCTCTCAACGCTTGAGACAGGAGGAAATGTGATTATTCCAACGTTCGCTTTGGAACGAACGCAAGAAATTCTATGGTTATTGCATAGTATGCATAAAGAGGGGTTATTACATCATTGCCATGTTTTTTTAGATAGTCCTTTAGCGATTGAGGCAACTAAGATTTATCGAAAATATCCTGCTGAACTTAATCAACAATTGGGCTTGCATGTTAGCCTTGGAGATGATCCATTTTCTTTTCCTCAACTCAAATTAACACCACGAAAAGCTGATTCAATCGATATCAATGAGATTCAAAAAAAAGCTATCATCATTGCGGGTAGTGGGATGTGTACAGGTGGGAGAATTGTGCATCATCTCAAACACCGAATATGGAATCCCAAAAATACGATTATATTCGTTGGCTATCAAGTTAAGGGAACGATGGGTCGTGACATCGTTGACGGTGAAAATTTTATTCGTATTTACGGAGAAGAGGTTCATGTGAGAGCAAAAGTGCATACAATCAATGGATTTTCGGCTCACGCAGATAGGCACGATATGTTAATGTGGTTAAAAGAGATAAAAGATTTAAATTTAATTTACCTTATTCATGGTGAAATTGAGAAAATTGAAGCCTTTAAAGAGTATATTTTAAATAATTTTACACTAGCGAAAGTTCATAGAGTGACAAAGGGAGAACGTTTTTATATTGCCTAGTATTAATGGTTCATTGACTAGAATTTTATAAATATGATATACTCTTAATGTTAAATTAGTTTTATATTTGACGTAAAATGCTAAAGAAAGTATAGGTATTCATGATAACTAAAATGTTAAATAAATTTTCCCTTTTGCAAGCACTGATGGTGATGATATTTATTTCGCTTATTTTGCCTCTACCTCTTGTCTTAGCTACCTATGCTTTTGGAACATTTGAGACCAAACAAACAGAGGTTATGGCTATTAATACCAAGAAGTTCAACCTCTCAGCGGAAATTTTTGCAGAATCATTGTGGAATTTTTATCCAGAATTGGGTAAAAAAATGATGGACCAGCTCTTGTTAGATCCAAATATCTTTTATGTCAAAGTTCTAGACATGAACAACAATATTTTCCTCTCAGGTGAGAGCAAAAGTGATGTTGTACCAAAAGATGAGATCATCACTATGCAGAAAAACCTTGCAAAAGATGATATGGCTGTTGGTACCTTAGAAGTTGGTTTTCATAAAATAGATCTTTTTGAATCTCTTTACTCCGATATGGGGCATTTTGGCTCTTTGATTATTCTTCAAACTTTATTAGTGGTTGCTTTAGTTTCACTTATTTATTATCACAAAATAGTTCGACCAATGAGGCAATTAGTTAAAGATTCTGAGCTGTTATCTCAACAAAAATTGGATGAATCTTTTCAGTGGGAAAAAAATGATGAGATAGGCACATTGGGTGTAGCTCTTGATGATACACGTATCAAGCTTAAAGGTCTTTTTGAAACATTAAAACGTGAAAATGAAACCTTAGATGAGAAAGTCAAGCAGCGAACCATTGAGCTTGAAAACGCGAGTCGTTATAAGTCAGAATTTTTAGCCAATATGAGTCATGAAATACGTACACCCATGAATGCTATCACAGGGATGTCGCATCTGCTCAGTAAAACCGCCCTTAATGCACTTCAAGTAAATTATGTCACAAAAATTAAAGAAGCATCTTCTTTATTATTACATATTATTAACGATATTCTGGATTATTCTAAAATTGAAGCTGGCAAAATGGAGGTTGAAAATATTGTTTTTGATCTACATAAAGAGCTTAAAAAAAGTTGCTCAATTTTTTCTGTTTTAGCCAAAGAAAAAAATATTGATTTGAAAAGTGATTTTGTGCAAACGCATCGTTTTTTTAGAGGTGACCCTTATAAAATTATGCAGATTGTCAATAATTTTTTAAGTAATGCCATTAAATTTACCTCACATGGAGGTGTTTATGTTAATGTTATTGAAAAAGCATCTGAAACGCCAGATACATTAACGCTTATTTTTAGTGTGAGCGATAGCGGTGTGGGAATACCAGAAGAGAAACAGTCTTTATTGTTTAAAGCTTTTGGACAATTGGATAGATCAATTACTCGAAAGCATGGGGGAACAGGGCTAGGGCTTTATATTTGTATGCAATTAGCCAATATGATGCGTGGCAATATTTACATGGCGAGTGAAGAAAATAGAGGGAGTATTTTTAGTTTTGAAATTACACTTCCCATGATGCAAGGTGCAGATATTTTAAATGATATGAATACAGGTGATTTTCAACCATTGCATATATTATTAATCGAAGATGATGAGACACTCAGTGAGCAAATTGCATCGATGATTCGTTCATTTGGTTATTTTGTAACACATCAGAAAAGTAGTGATACACTTGAATGTATATCGCAAGATTATAGTCAGCTTTACAACCTAATTGTCATGGATTATCAAATTGAGAATGACAATGGCATCAATTTATTTACAAAAATGTGCCAATGCGTGGGTACGGGGAAAATGCCGAATGTGCTCATGTTGATCGACAACAATAAGCATGATGTAAAACGCCAAGCACTTTTAAAAGGAATCAAATCTGTCTTACAAAAGCCTGTCAATCCTTCAATGCTTTATGATGAAATTATAGCATTGTGTGATGTCATGACAACAAAGCCACTATTTGATCCATCGCAAATTGACTTATCACAAAAAAAGATTTTACTTGTTGAAGACAATGATATTAATTTAGAAGTTGCTCAGTATTTGTTAAAAGATACGCACGCAAAGGTTGATATCGCACGCAATGGCCTTCAAGCTGTGGATAGTGTAAAACACAATACCTATGATATTATCTTGATGGATTTGCAGATGCCTTTAATGGATGGGTATGAAGCGACACGTTTAATGCGAAAAGAACTCAATATCGCAACGCCTATTGTTGCGATGACGGCAAATGTAATGGCACAAGATATTGAAAAATGTTTAAATTCAGGCATGAACTTTCACATAGGAAAACCCTTTGAAGTGGAAGATTTTTATGGAACGATACTTGAAGCACTGCATATTGGATTAAATATAGGCTCATCTACATCCAATTTAACGCAATCCAAAAAAATATTAGATAAGCAAGAAGCGATACGTAAATTTAATGGTATTGAAGCATTGTGGCAAAAAGTTATGGTTAGTTTTTACGAACACTATCTTGATTTGCAGGTTGCTTTGCAATCACTGATTGACAAAGAAGATATAACGGTGCTGATTGATTATGTGCATACGCTCAAAGGATTATGTGGAAGTGTAGGTGCTTTTGCTTTACAAGAAGAGTGTTTAAAAATCGAGACTTTACTGAAAAAGAATAACACGCTTGAGGGAATTGATTTTGAGCCTCTTTTAACAGAATATCACACTTTATATAAGATCTTAGTAGATGAATATGAGCACGTAACGCAACAATCTAGTGGTCAAATTGCTAATCTTGATGGAAATAGAGAAGAAATTTTGTACCTTTTAGGAGCTCTGTCACATGCGCTAGAAAGTTCCAATGTATCCAGTATTATGCCTATCTTGGATAAGTTATCTTTCTTTAAAAATATACAAGAACACACGGTCTTTCAATCGATAGTATTATTATGCAAGCAATTTGATTTTGAAATGGCACAACACAATATCGAACAACTAAAAGAGGAGTTTTGTAATGGCTAAAATTTTGATTATTGACGATACTCCAGAGTATATTAGTATGCTGACATCTCTTTTACCAGAGTATGAAGTTTTTGCAGCCAAAGATGGAAAAAAAGGTTTGCAACTTGCTGAAACAGTTATGCCTGATTTAATTCTTTTAGATATTAATATGCCATTAATGACAGGTTATGAAGTATGTCGAAGACTCAAAAATATTGAGCATGTACGCCAAATCCCCATTATTTTTTTGACAGCTAATGATGGAAGTGATTTTGAGGAAATAGGTTTTAAATTAGGCGCGGTAGATTACATTTGTAAACCTTTTAATGCGATGGTACTCAAAGCCAGAGTCAAAACGCATGTTGATTTGTATCGATTGCAAGCAAATTTGCAACAACAAGTTGACAAAAATACTGAAGAAATTCGTAAATTGAATTATGAAATCACCTATATTTCGGCCTCAATTGCTGAGATGAAATCTAAAGAAACAGGACAGCATTTAAGGCGTGTATCAGAGTTTTGTTATCTGTTGTGTAAGTTTTTAGGAAAAGATGAAACTGAATGTGAGCACGTCAAAATAGCATCTGTATTGCATGATATTGGAAAAGTTGGTATCCCTGATAAAATTTTGAATAAGCCTGAAAAGCTTACCGAAGATGAGTGGAAGATCATGAAAACACATTCGGTGTTGGGCTATAACATGTTAGTTGATTCTGAATTTAAAGTGATGCAGTTAGCTGCTCAAATAGCATTGGAGCATCATGAAAGATGGGATGGTTTGGGCTATCCTCATGGTACATCAGGCGAGTCCATCTCTTTAGTCGGTAGAATTTGCGCAGTAGCCGATGTTTTTGATTCTCTTTTAGATAAAAGAGTGTACAAAGAGCCATGGAGTGAAATTCGCGTTAAAGAGTATTTTGAAAGTATGAAGGGTATTCAGTTTGATCCGCATATTACGGCTATATTATTAGATAACTTTGATATGTTCATTCATACATGGAAATCTTTACTTAACGCAAAGAGAACATAATGAAGTTTTTGGCACTGTTCCTTGGTTTAATTTCGATCGTATATGCGGAAGCCTATACTGTTTACACGGAACAAATGCCTCCTTATAACTTTGTAGATGAAGGAAAAGTTGTCGGTAGCTCGACAGAACTTTTAAAGGCTTTACTTAAAAAAAATGGTGATACAATCAAAGGACAAATTCAAATTGGCCCTTGGGCAAAAGGGTATCATGCTGTCTTAAGCAATAAAAATACTCTCATTTATAGTATGGCTAGAACAAAAGACCGTGAGTCTTTATTTAAATGGGTTGGACCAATTGATACGCTAGGTATCGGTCTCCTTGCAAAAAAAAGTAAACACGTTGTGATTAAAGACCGTGAAAGCTTACATCATTATACGATTGCGGCAATGTATGAAACTGCTGCTGAGAGTTTACTACTTAGTAATGGGGTAAGAGCAGAAGAATTGGATAGATTTACCAATATTTATACACAAATTCGCAAGCTTCAAGAAGGAAGAATTGACGCAGTCGCTTTTAGTATAGAGTCTTTGAAAGCTCTTATTTTAGAAGTTGGGCTTGATCCTGATGAGTACGAGGTTGTCTATATGTTAAAACAAAGTGAACTCTATTTTGCATTTAATAAAGACACCCCTGAAAAAAAAATTCGTTCACTTAATGATAACCTAAAGCTACTCAAACAAGAAAACAACTAGAATATATTTTAATGTAATTTTTAAGCACTCAAGAGTATAGTTCCATTATAATAATGTAAAAAGGAGTCATCATGCAGATCAATGCAAATGCAATGATGTCTATGTCAAACTGGATGAATAATAGTGCAAATAATGTCGCTAATGTTAATACACAAGATTATAGTGCAACACAAACAACCATGAATAGCAATAATGAAAGTATCGTAGCACAAAGCTCAAAAACAGGAAGTAGAACTGATTTGAGTAAAGAGATGACGGATCAAATGACAATTGAAAAGAGTGTTGATGCCAATGCTCAAGCAATTAAAACCCAAGATAAAATGATAGGCTCGCTCTTAGACTTGACTATATAATTAACATCGCGTCTCCGTAAGAGAAAAATCGATACTTCTCTTTAACGGCTTCTTCGTATAATTCCAACGTTTTGTGCAATCCTATAAATGATGCTACTAACATAATGAGTGTTGATTTTGGTAAATGAAAATTTGTTAATAGATGATTCACTCTGATAGGTTTGTGGCAGGGGTGTAAAAAGAGATTACATTGTCCAAAAGCTTGATGCTCTCTAGCATAAAATTCAATTGTACGTGTGACGGTTGTTCCAACAGCCAGAAGGGGCTTGGTGGAATTAATCAGTTCACATGTAGCTTCTGGAATCGTGTAAAATTCTTCATGCATTTTGTGATCATTAATGTGCTCAACATCTACTGGTTTAAATGTTCCAGCCCCAACATGTAAGGTTAAAAAGTGTGTTTCATAGCGTTGTTTGAGCACTTCAAACATCGTATCCGTAAAATGCAATGATGCTGTTGGCGCTGCTACTGCCCCTTTTTCACGTGCAAAAACACTCTGATATTCAATACTATCTTCTGCATTGTCTTCTCGTTTTATATAAGGAGGAAGTGGGATATGTCCAATGGTTTCTAACAATTCAAAAAGTTCTTCCGTCTGTATACGTTGATTTTCTTTGTAAAAAGCAACGACACGTGTACCATCTTCATGACACGAAAGAATATGGGCACATAGGCCTTCATCAAAGAAAATTTCCATACCTTCTTTAACGCGCCCTCTGATATAAACGCTATAGCGATTGTCAGGCAAAGGAGTGTTAAGTAAAAATTCGACCACCCCGCCACTTAATTTATGACCAAAAAAGCGTGCTTTAATCACTTTTGTATCATTAAGCAATATGGCAATATTTTCAGGCAAAAAATCAAAAAGATGTTTGAAAATGGTATGCGTTATACGACCATCATTTCGATTATAAATTAATAGTCTTGCCATATCTCTTGGGTGTGCAGGAAATGAAGCTATGAGCTCGCTGGGTAAATGGTAATCGTAACTGGACTTTAAAAGAGGATCGATAGCCTAATCCTCTTTTGGTGTTTCAGTTTCTTCATCGTCATCATCGGACTCACTCTCTTCAGGCTCAACATAAGGGTTAACTGCTTTTGCAACAAGAATTGAAATGCCATAAAGAATGGTTAATGGTCCAGCCATTAAGAATTGAGATAAAATATCAGGAGGAGTTAACAGTGCTGAGATAAAAAAGATAATGACAATAGCGTAGCGAAAAAAATCTTTGAGTGCTTTGTCATCCACAAGACCTAATTTCGCAAAGAAAAAGATAACCACTGGTAGTTCAAAGGCCAAGCCAAATCCCACTAAGACTTTGGTAAAAAAGCCTACATATTCCCCAATGCTAGGAAGTGCTGTAAAAAGGGCGCTACCAAAACCAATAAGAAAAGCAAAGGCTAAGGGGATAACGATGTAGTAACAAAATGAAGCGCCAATTGTAAACATAATGGTAGCGGCACTGACAAAGGGGATGACCAGTTTTTTTTCATTTTCATAAAGACCAGGGGCGACAAAAAGCCAAAATTGCCAAAAAATCACAGGCAATGAAATCACAAATCCTGTAAAAAAAGCCACTTTCATAGCCGTAAAAAAGGGCTCTTGAACGCCTGTAAAGATAACATTGCTTCCTGTTGGTAGAACGGCTTTGAGTGGGGCGATCATCCAGCCTAGAATAGGTTGCCAAAAGGAGAAACAGATTACAAACATGACAATAATAACGGATAAGGAGATAGCAAGGCGTTTTCTAAGTTCAACTAAATGAGGTTTAAGTTCATCAAACATTATGCATTAACCTCTTTTTTGATTTCAATAGGTGTTTCGTTAGAAGTGTTCGTTGTTGTGGGGACACTTTCTTGCACCATCGGTCGGTCGCTATTCATTGGTGCAGCAATCGTCCGTTCGATCTCCTTCAGTGAGTCATTGACCCCTTGGGTCGATTTTTTGATCTCTTCGAGCTCATCAAAAGTGATCACTTTACGCGCACTGGTTGCTGCTTCATCGAGCTTTTTTTTGTATTGTAGTGCTTCTTCTTTAAGTTCTTGGATTTTCATCTCTTGCTCAAAAGAGCTTTTCACATCATTCACACTATTTTTGAAAGTTTTAAAAAATTTGGCTATTTTGACCATAGCATCGGGCAGTTTATCGGGACCTAAAAATAAAATAGCAATAATCGCAATAATGAGGATTTCTCCCATACCCATACCAAACATAAATTTTACCGCCTATGACTTGAATTTGAAAGCATTGATTTTACCTTAACTTTTATCAAAAGAATATAAATATTTACCAACTCACACATTGTGGTGGGTTTGTTTTAAAGGCTTTTTTTAGGGCTTTTGGGAGTTTGTTTTTCAGCTCATTTGAAGCAACAGGGTGACCAAAATGTAGTGCTGCAATACTTTCTTCTATGGTTAGATTTGGATTGTGTATAAAAGCGATATGTGGGCATTGTTGTGTTGCTGCTTTGTAGATACCAGAGGCATACGCATATATATGAGGAAATGTGACTTTATCAAATTTTTCACCCCATGCAAAGAAAATAAAATCACCTTTAAAAACAATTTTTTTAGAAAAGTTATAGTTGTCAGCATCATAATTAACTTTACTACCTTGAAGGTCAGTATCAAATTTTACTAAAGCATTTTTACGTTGTAGGTTTGATTCGTTGTAATTAAACAAGGTTTTTATTTCAATGAGCTTGCCTTCATATGCTTTAAGTATTCCATCAAATGCAAGTAAAGATTTATCTAAATGCAGTTCACTAAAAGGGATGGTAAAATCAAAATTTTGCTCTAGCAAAGAAGTCGTTGTTTCACATATTTTAGGTGCTGAATTGCCAGGATGAAACAGCATAATAGTCCCTGCTATAGAGTTTTTATCAGCTAAAAGAGTTTCAAACATTTCCAAGGAGAGTGTTTCTGCTTTAGAATTAATATACAGATAAGTTTCTGTACGATAAACGAGTTTTTTCTTACATGTGAAGTGTCCAAAAGCTTGCATTGTTTTACCTTGTGTGAATTAAGAAATATCATTTTACAACAATAGGGCTGTAAAATAGATATAATAGGGCAAAAGAAATAGTATATCGAGGGCATTAGGGAATGCAAAAATTAAAACTTAATTTTGTGTCATTGCGGATTGTTGGTATTTATTTTATTTTTGCGTTGTTATGGATTTTATTTTCGGATGCAATTTTAGCGTATTTTGTTGTTGATATTGAGATGCTCAATGCCGTTCAAACCTATAAAGGGACTTTCTTTATAGCGATCACATCGACTTTGCTCTATTTTCTCATTAAAGCGCATATGACGATGATTTTTCATATGGAACAAAAAGTTGAAGAGAATGAACAGCGTTTAGAATATGTTATTCAAGCGACAAATCTAGGTTACTGGGATTGGGATTATCAAAGTAATTATCATATTGTCAATGATACATGGTTGTCGTTTCTAGGATTAAGCCGCAAAGATATTAAAAATGATATTACGGATTGGTCATCATTGATTCATCATGATGATAAAGTTCGTGTACAAAGTGCTATAGCTAAAACACTTCAAGATTTTGAACCTTATGTTATTGAGTTTAGGATGCAGCATAAAGATGGACACTGGGTTTGGATAGAAGGCTCTGGTGCGGTGGTAGAAAAAGATGTAAAAGAGCATAAAGCATTGCGTCTTGCAGGAACACATCGTGATATAAGTGATCGAAAAAAGGCGGAAGAAGAGATTGTTTTCCTGGCCCATAATGACTCTTTAACAAAATTACCCAATCGTACTTTTTTAAAACAAAAGTTTGATGCATTACTCGAAAAAGCCATAAAGGGTAAATTTGCTTTTTTATTTTTAGATTTGGATGCTTTTAAAAATATTAATGATCTTTATGGGCATACTATTGGAGATACTATTATTCAAGATGTTGCGCAACGAATTTTTCAACAATTAACGTCTGATGATGTGATTTCACGTGTTGGAGGTGATGAATTTGTCGTTTTAACACAAGAGGTTGTATTGGTTGAGCATTTATGCCAAAAGATTTTAAGTTGTATGGAAAAGCCTTTTTACGTTGGTGAACATCGTATCAATTTAGGGATAAGTATGGGAATTTCTCTGTATCCTGATGATGGAGATACTTTTGAAGAACTGTTCAAAAATGCTGATATTGCTATGTATGCGGCTAAAAATAGTGGTAAAAATAGGTACACATTTTATCAAAATTTTATGACAGAAGAACTCAGTGCTACTACTACGATGGATAATGCTATTAAAAGAGGTTTAGACAATGATGAATTTTGTCTACACTATCAACCGCAAATAGACCTCTTAAATACAGGGCATGTTATTGGTGTTGAAGCATTGGTCCGATGGTATAGCCCTCATGTTGGATGGATTTTCCCCAATGATTTTATTCCCCGTGCTGAAGAAAATCGTTTGATTATTCCTTTGGGAGAAGTTATTTTTACTAAAGCACTTAAGCAAATCAAATCTTGGGAAAAAGATGGTATCTTTAATGGTACAATGGCTATTAATATCTCTGCAATTCAGTTAGGTGAAGAAAATTTTCTTGATAAAATCGAAGCTATTAGGCAAGATTGCGATGTATGTGCTTCTACTATTGAGTTAGAAATAACAGAGAGTTTTTTAATGAAAGATCCAACATTTGCTTCTGCAACACTTCAAAAACTCAAAAATATTGGATATAAAATCTCTATTGATGATTTTGGAACGGGCTATTCCTCTTTAGCCTATCTGAAACAATTGCCATTGCATAAATTAAAAATTGACAGAACATTTATTAAAGATTTACCTACAGACAAAGATGATAAAGCCATTGTAAGGGCAATTATTGCTTTAGCTAGAGCACTCGAGTTAGAGGTATTGGCTGAGGGTGTTGAGACTGAAGAACAAAGTGCATTCTTGATTGAAAATTGGTGCGATACGGCCCAAGGGTATCTTTTTGCAAAGCCAATGAGCGCTGAGGACTTTGAAAGCTTCCTTCGCCAAAACTAATTTTTAGCTCCTTTTTAGTAAAATAAGCCAATTTTATCTCATAGGGCGAAGTATTCATGGAAAATCTAGAAGCAGTGCTAAAAAAACACAAATTAACAATGGGTGAGTATGAAAATATTCTAACGATTTTAGGTAGAGAACCAAATATGTTAGAGATTGGTATCTTCTCTTCGATGTGGAGTGAACACTGTTCGTACAAATCCAGTAAAAAATACCTTAATGGTTTTCCAACAAAAGCACCATGGGTTATCCAAGGACCGGGTGAAAATGCAGGTGTTATTGACGTAGGAGATGGTATGGCAGCTGTCTTTAAGATGGAGTCTCATAATCATCCAAGCTTTATTGAACCATACCAAGGTGCGGCTACCGGTGTTGGTGGTATTCTAAGGGATGTATTTACAATGGGAGCGCGCCCTGTTGCTAACATGAACTCTCTTCGCTTTGGTAATGTAACCAATAATGACGATACATCGCATCACCAGCGTTATTTGGTACGTGGTGTTGTCGCCGGAATTGGTGGTTATGGCAATTGTATGGGTGTTCCGACTATCGGTGGTGAAACCTTTTTTGATGAAAGTTACAATGGCAATATTTTGGTCAATGCCTTTACATTAGGGCTTGCTAAAAGTGATGAGATTTTTTATGGACGCGCTGAAGGTATCGGTAATCCTGTGGTATATGTTGGTTCAAAAACAGGACGTGACGGACTTGGTGGTGCGGTTATGGCAAGCGATAGCTTTACCGAAGCCAATAAGAGCCTTCGTCCAACGGTACAAGTGGGTGATCCTTTTGCTGAAAAATTGTTACTTGAAGCATGTTTAGAGCTTTTTAAAACGGATTACATCGTGGGTATCCAAGATATGGGAGCTGCTGGTTTAACCTCAAGTTCATTTGAGATGGCAGGACGTAGTGGTAGCGGTATGATTATGCATTTAGATAAAGTGCCTGCGCGTGAAGAGGGAATGCAACCGTTTGAATTTATGCTCTCTGAATCTCAAGAGAGAATGCTTATTTGTGCCAAAAAAGGCTACGAAGATAAAGTGGTTGATATTTTTAGAAAATGGGATCTAAACGCGGAAATTATTGGTGAAGTAACCGCAACAGGCAATATGGAACTTTTCTGGCATGGTGAAAAAGTGGCTGATATGCCAGTACAACCTGTGAGCGAGCAAGCACCAATTTATGATAGACCTGTGAGAGAGCCAGAGTATCTTGCATCTATCAAAAACACAACCATCAATGATTTTGCCAAAGTCGATAATCAAAGTGCATTTGATACACTTATTAATTCTGTTGAAGTCAGTGACAAATCATGGATATTTGATCAGTATGATTCGACTGTTCAAACCAATACAATTAAAGCACCTGGTAGCTTAGATGCCAGTGTTATTCGTATCAAAGAAAATGGTAAAGCACTTGCTATGAGTAGTGATTGTAACCCTCGCTATAACTATATTGACCCTAAAATGGGTGCGGCGGCGGCCGTGGCTGAGAGTGGGCGTAATGTTGCCATGAGTGGTGCGCGACCTCTTGCGATTACCGATTGTCTTAATTATGGAAATCCTGAAAAACCAGAAATTATGTGGCAGTTTGCACAAGGGTGTTATGGTATCAAAGAAGCATGTGCAAAACTTAATACACCTGTTGTTAGTGGTAATGTATCACTTTACAATGAAACGAATGGTGTCGGCGTTTTCCCAACGCCTGCGATTGTGATGGTTGGACTTAATGACGATGCCAACAAAACATTGCCTTCAAGTTTTCAAGCAGAAGGTGCTTCTTTATATCTTATTGGTGAAACCAAAAGTGACTTTGGTGGGAGCTTGTATATGAAAGAACTTTTTGGAAAAGTTGAAGGTACTCTTGCCGCACTTGATTATGAGACAGAGCTTAAACTATGGGAATTGGTTATTGAAGCCAATAAACAAAACTTTTTAAATGCTGCTAAAGATGTAAATGTTGGTGGAATTGCAATTGCCTTGGCAAAGATGTCAGCGAAAAGTGGAAAAGGCGTTACGTGTAATATTCCTTTAAATGATAGTCGAGATATGTTTGCGGAGAGTTTTTCTCGTGCTGTAGTTGAAGTCAATGATGAAGTAGGTTTTGAAACACTAGCAAAATCTATTGGTATAGGTGTTACAAAAATTGGCAAAGTTGGTGGAAGTCATTTTGTATGTAATGATATTTCAAAATCTGTAGAAACCATTAAAGAGCGTTATTTCAATCGTTTTGCCGAAGTTATTGAGCAAGATATCTAAAATCTTTTGAGGTGCTTTTGCACCTCTTTCTTCTTCTAAATTTTAACTTTGATTATGTATCTAGTCAAAATGTCCCATAAGCGACAAAAAAAGCGATATTCATACATTGTGACTGTATCGCACCATTTTTAGAGGGGCAGCGCTTCATATACGTATTGATTTTCTTTCCATCTTTGTAGGTAAGCATAGGATAATGAAAGTTCATATAATCAACAATATTTTTACCATTGGAATGGTGAATAAATTCAACAGTCCCATCTGTATCAACACGTGTGACAATTCCTACGTGCGTAATATTTTCTGCAACTTGAACAGTGGTTGTTTTAGTTGATTTTTTTCCTTTAGTTTTGCTCTTAACAGCAGGCTTTCGCTCTGTATTTTCAAAAAAAACCAAGTCACCAATACGTGGTTCATAGCCAGAAAAAGCAAGTCCTTTTTTGTTCATAAGATTGTACATAGCTCTAGATTTTCGTGCATTGTCAAAACTTTCACTAAGTTCTTTTTCGAGATAGTATGGATAGCCATTTTTCATATTAATAAGATTGACAAAGCCTGAACAATCCCCACCATCACGTTTACCAAGATAGCTTAAAGCATTTTTGATAAGGGCATTGCGACGTGCCATTTCCATGGCAACCTTTGAGGTATCAAAAACAGTTTGACTTAAAGGTGAAGGATTGACTTTTTCTTCAATATAGCGAGGTGACTCATAATCAGGAGTTGCCTCATCCATGTGGTTATAAGGGATACTTGAGATTTGAGGTTGCGTGGTTGTACAGCCTGCAAGAAGAAGTATCAAAAGGGATGCGAGAAAGTTTTTTATCATTTACTGATGGCTCCATAAGCGCTGAAATAAGAAGGGGCAAGGCATTTGTGGCTATTCGTTTGGCATTTTTCCATATACGAATTGACATTTTTACCTTCATGTTGAGGCGATGTAGGGTAGTCTAAGTTGAGATAACCTATTTTATTTCTACCTCTGGTATTGTGAATGAAATGAACCGTATGATCACTATCTACTTGAGTGACGATACCAATATGAGTGATATTATCTTCAGCTCTTTGTTTTGCGTATTTTTTAACGGTGTTGGCAAAAAAGACAAGATCACCAATTTTTGGATTAGTATCAAAGGTACGATTTTGATCATTTAGTAGGTTATAAATGGCTAAAGAGCGTCTGGCATCTTCATAAAAATTTACAAGCTCTTCGGCATTGTAAAAAGCAAAATCACTTTCCTTGTTGACTAAGTTTACAAATCCTGAGCAATCCCCACCATCTTTTTTATTTAAATGTTTAAGTGCTTTTTGAACGATAGCAGTGCGCTGTGGCATATCGTCAATGATTACTTCCACTGGTTTTTTTGGAGCTATTGGGATAATTTCCTTTTGAGCACAGCCTGTAAAAAGTAAAATTGTTGCTAAAGAAAGAAACACATAAAATCGCATAAATATCCTCAAGTTATTTTTGAAAATTGGTGTAAATAGTATCGTGATTTACCTAAAATATTGGCTAAAAATTAAATGTTTTAGCCAATATTTACTGATTATTCATTCGTTGTATTTTTCTTATTTGTGAAGCGTGTAAAAAAGTGAAAGAGTCCTAATGAAAGAATCATAAGTGCGACCCCTGCAATAAGATAAAAGGCATTGATCATTAAAGCATAATCACTCAATGCAATTTTAAAAACAACCATTAAGGATTCAATAGATAGGGCGATAATGATTGAAATTAAAAATTTACCAAAGATACGATTTTCACGATTTTCTTCTGAGTTGTAGCTTTTGAAAAAGACCTCTTGTTCTAAAATAGTTTTAGATAAGTCAAAAATAGCGAGTCCTAAGGTCAATGAAATAATAGGTGTAAAAATCATACTAATATCTTGAATATCATGCATCAAAAATGTAATGAAAAAAGTAAAACATGCATGCCCAATGAGTGCAAGAGCGTATCCTACAAGGGCAAAACCGATAATCATATAAAGTACCTGTGAAAAACGCGAAAAGAGTGTGTTACTCTCCATAAGTCTAATATGATACAAAAGTTTATAAAGGTTAAAATCAAACACAAGATAACCATCTTTTATTTTTTTCACTAATGTTACACAAGCATTTCCTGTATGAGAACTGATATATGGATTGCTGATAAAAATACCATCGCTAGGTATTTTGACTTTATCAAAGAGGTAACTTTTAACCAACCCTTTAGTGCTAGCATCGGTTCGATTCTGATAAAAATAATCGCTGGTCTGTTTATATTCATCATCGACTTGATAGATTAATTCTAAAAATGGCATGAGAAGATAAATGGCTCTGATATTTTGCTCTTCACAACTTTCTAAATGGTTAAGTTGTATCGTTGAACTGAGAAAATTTTCAACTGTCGCGCGATGTTTTTTATAGATATTGATAGCATCTTTCATGGTTCGCCTTTTAGTCTTTTAATGAATCCATAGCATTTTGCATTCGCTCAAGAATGGTCATAAGTATGGCTCTTTGTGTTCCGAAATTGAGTCGTATAAAGTTTGCATCACCAAAAGGAGTACCATCGCTCAGTCCTACGCCAAAATCCAAGAAAAAAGTATAAGGACTTTTGACATGGAGTGCTGAAGCATCGATCCATGCAAGAAATGTCGCCTCTTGATTTAAGAGTTTAAGCTTTGGATTTTTGGCAACAAAGGCCTGTACTAAGGCAAGATTTTCACGCAAATAAACTCTTAATGCTTCAAGCCATGCATCGCCGTGTTGATAGGCTGCTTTCATGGCTGTAATGCCTAAAAGGTTGATGCCCCCTACCATACTGCCCATTGTTTGAGTAAATGTGCGTCTTAGTGAATCGTTAGGGATAATGGCAAACGAGGCTTGGAGTCCTGCTATATTAAACGTTTTGCTTGGTGCCATTAAGGTAATACTACGTTTTGCTATGGCTTCATGGAGTGATGCGATAGGGATATGCTTTGCAGAAGGATTCAAAATCAAATCAGCATGAATTTCATCAGAGCAAATAACCATATCGTGTTTGACACACAATGTCGCTAATCGTTCCAGTTCTTCTCTTGTGAACACTGTACCACCAGGATTATAAGGATTGCAAAGCATAAAAAGCTTACATGTAGGGGTGATGGTCTCTTCTAAACGTTCAAAATCAATGCTCCAACGATTATTTTCTTCTTTCATGGTAATTGCTATGATCTCTTTGCCCGCAAATTTAGGGGCTTTGATAAAATGAGGGTAAATAGGTGTTGTGGTAGCAACGCTTTCACCCTTGACACAAAGTGCTGCAATATTCATGCTTGATACCACGCCATGGGTAAAGACAAGCCACTCTTTTTCAATCTCCCAATCGTAATGACGCTTGATAAAATCAACGATCGTTTGCAAGGTTTCATCATCTATCGCACTGTAACCAAAAACACCGTGTTCAGCTCTTTCTTGAAGGGCTTTGATAATAGCTGGTGGGGATTTAAAATCCATATCCGCCACCCATGCAGGAATGATATCTTTGCCTTGATATTTATCCCATTTTTCGCAATGGCTCTTTGTTCGGTCAATTATTTCATCAAAATTAAATGGTTGCATATCTTTCCTCTATCATAAAAAAAAATTGTAACATAATTTAGTTTGATGTAGAATTCCAAATTGTATAAATTTTAAATATAAGGATTGAGTGTGACCTATATTATAGTGATTGTTGCTATCGTAGCGTTTTACCTTTTAACGAAAAACTATCAAACAGAGGCGTATGGGCATATCAACGTAGAGGTGAAACAGAAATTCCAAGGTAATCTTGAAGAGCATGAAGCAGGGCTTTTAGTAGCTTTGATGGCAAAAGTTGCTAAAGCGGATGGCTATGTGAGTGAATTGGAAGCAGAGCTTTTAAGCTTGACGTTGAGTGATATTTCACGTGTATTTGAAGAGAGTGAAATCGCTAGGGCTGAGCTTAAAAAAATCTACCATAAAGAGATGCAAAGCTTTGAAAATACGATTGTAATCTCGAAAAAATACCTGAAGCTAACCCAACGTGAATATCCAAAACGTCTTAAAGTGATGGAGTATCTCTTAAATCTTGCTTTTATTGATGGTGAATTTACGCAGACAGAAGTAATGATATGTGAAGATATCGCGCATGCGATGGAGATAAACGCACAAGATTTTGAGCGATTGATAGCACAATTTAGAGCTTACTATGATGCTAAAGCAACTCATCAAAAGCTTAATATTCAGCGTGCTTACGATGTTTTAGGCTCTATGCCTAGTGATGATTTTGAGACCATTAAAAAACGTTATCGCTCACTTGTGAAAGAGCATCATCCAGACATCTTGATGGGGCAGGGCAAAGAGCAGAGTATCATTGATGCGGCAACGGCAAAATTGCAAGAGATTAATGAAGCGTACGAGATGATTAAAAAAGAAAAGGCTTAGCCTTTTCTTGATATATCTTATCGTACGTATCCTGATTGTTGTGGCTAAAGCCAAATTCTCTTAAATCAAGTACCGTCACAGCATATTTGCCTAGCGGGTGTTGGTCTGGAAGTAGGTCTTTTAGTGTGTTCTCATGCTCTTGAACGATCAAACATCTTTTGAGCCATTTCAGTGTGTCGATGTAAGTATCTCGCGCGTGCAACATCCAAGCTTCCCGATCTTCATCTTGCGGCAAACCCCCGTTGTAGTAGTTTGGACCTTCCGTTTTTAACGATTCTGCTATCTTTGCATCTTGTTCAGTTTTTGCTTTTAGCCTTGCTTCTTCGGATGCATTTTTGACGGGTACAGCATATTTTTTTAAGGCTTCATCTAACGTAAGATAATCAGGATATTTTTCCCGTATGAGCGCTGTTTGGGATAATAATTTCTCTAAAGCGCTGGCTTCTTGTGTATTTTCATTTTGATACGATTATCCTCATGTAGTTGCTTGGCGTCTTCATTAAATTGTTTTAAAGCTTCGTCCATATCTTGCTGGGTTATAATAGCAGTAATAGGAACGTTATTTGTTGCAATATGATATTGATCCAACACTATATTCGATTGAATAACCCATTCATCATGGAATGACTTCATTTTCTCTACTAGAAAATTTTCCACACTTTTTTTCGGCGGCGTAAAATCTACTAATCCTTCTTTGAGTGTAATTGTCCCATCTTTATCTTGATCCATTTCGATTGTATGTGCAAGCTCTTTTTCGATAGTGTTTCTAAATTTAAGGGCTTGATTGCTGAGTACATCGCCTGCTTTATGACTGTCAGCAGTATCGGAGTATTTTAAGTAGTTTCTTTTGCCGACAGAGGTACGGGCAGCTACGATTTTTTCTCCAAGATAGTCATAGTCACTCTGACGGTCAAAGCCAATATTTAGATCGTCTTGTTCACCCTTATCAATAATGCCATTTCCATTTTTATCCGCTTTTTCATAGCCTCTGTTCTCTTTTATATCTGAAACCCATCCTGCTATATACTCTTCTGCTTTCGAGTTTAATCGTAAAATGCCATCTTTTCTTTCAAAAAAGTTATCAGCTGAAAATGATTTTTTTAAATCATCTACAATGTTTTTATCCAGTTTGTATGCGATGATTTTTTTAGGCTCATTAGGATCTCTAAAAGCTATGATAACTCGGTCATCAATGGGTTTGGCAGAGGTAGTCTCAGAGGTTAGATTTAATGCATTGATATCAATCTTTTCTTTAAGCAATTCATCTTGTGACATAGGTTTAAAGCTAACGCCACTGTAGGTAAAAATATCGCCTTCGATACTGACTTCTGTCTCTTTTGTTCGAAGATTTTCTAAATCTCTCGCAGAGTAATGTGTTTGAAGTGTTCTTTTTTCCAAGGCAGTGTGATGTTGAAAAGAAAGTGGATTTACATGAATACCCATAAAAATACCTTATCCATCGTTTATATGCACATATATCGGCAATTCAATGATCGTATGTATTGATTCTTTAAAAAGGTTTGTGTAAAAAACTTATCATATGGCTAAATCATCAAAGTTCCGAGTTAATAAGCTCTTCAAGCTCTTTGTAGCCAAAGCGCTTAAGAGGTTTTCCGTTGACAAAAAATTCAGGCGTTTGATTGACGCCTAAGAGTTTTGAATCGGCAATATCTTGTTTAATAATAGCATCAATTTCAGGGCGTTTCATATCATTTTTGAGTTTTTCAACATCTAAGCCAGCTTCGGGTAAAAAACTCCAAAGTTTTGCAATATTTGAGCTGTGATTGATTGCCCATTTTTCTTGGTGTTTAAAAATCACATCCAATGTTTCAAAGTATCGATTTTGCAATTTAGAGGCTTCCAACATTTGAACCACATAGTAAGAATCTGTATGAAAAGGCGCATAACGCAAGACGAGTTTGAGTTTATCGGGATGTTTTTGAATAATGTTTTTTACAAAAGGACTAAACGCTTTACATGTTCCACAAGCGGGGTCAAAAAATTCGACGATCGTCGTCGTTGCTTTTTCATTGCCAATAATAGGTGAGTGAGCTCTTACAAAAACGGAAGCATTTTCATTCAAATTTTTTAAGTAAAAGTATTTATAAGCAAAACTTCCTGCAATGTACAGTGCGATTAAAATTACGATAGAGGTGACGATAAGGGTTTGTTTTTTCATGATTTGAGTTTCCTTTTTAAGAGAATGATTAAGCCTAAAAGTAGGCTAAAAGCAAAGAGTGAGAGTAGTTGGATGGTGATAAAACCAAACCAATTGATGTAATCACTCGTGCACGATACACCTTGAGAACACGGTTGTGCCGCTTCTGGGAGGATTTTGTAATAGAGTAAGTTTTGATAGATGGCAAAAAAAAGTCCAATGTAGACTAAAGGCGATGCATATTTTAGTACGGTTGTATCTTGTGGCAAAAGTGCTATCCCAAAAAGTACGACCAAAGGATACATGCAGATGCGTTGGTACCAACACATGACACATGGAGGAAAATGCATCACGTCGCTAAAAAAAAGGCTTCCGAGTGTGGCAATAAGAGCGACGAGCCAGCAGAGAAAAAGAATATTCCATAGGCTATTGGATGTTTGAGAGGCGGGGCTCATAATTAGATTTCCTTATAATAGAAGTGACTGTGCGAATGGTATCTTATTTTGTTTAAAGCATAATAAAACCAACCTATTGTAAAATATAAAGAGATATTGACATGTAAAGGAACGGTGTGAGAGCATTAATTAGTGTGAGTGATAAGACAGGAATAATAGATTTTGCTAAGGATTTGGAAGCATTAGGATGGGAAATTGTCTCCACGGGTGGCACGTATAAACTCTTAAAAGAAGAGGGCATTAAGGCTTTGGAAATCAGTGAAGTGACGAAATTTCCAGAGATGTTTGATGGAAGGGTTAAAACCCTTAATCCGATGATTCATGGAGGGATATTGCACCGAAGAGATGTGCCTTCTCATGTGGACGTCGCCGCACAGCATGGCATTACGGGAATCGACTTAGTCTGTGTCAATCTTTATCCTTTTAAAGAGACGATTGCAACAACGGAAGACTTTGATGAGATTATCGAAAATATTGACATCGGTGGTCCCGCAATGGTACGAAGTGCCGCTAAAAATTTTGCCGATGTGATGATTGTGACGGATGTACTAGATTATGATGGTGTTATCGAAGCAATCCGCACTCAAACCAATACCTTAGAATTTAGAAGAAGCCTCATGATTAAGGCATTTGAGCATACCGCTGCGTATGATAGCATGATAGCAAACTACATGAACAAACGTTTTAATGATGGCTTTGGCGATAAGCAATTTGTCGTAGGAACGAAAGCATTTAACACCCGCTATGGTGAAAATCCGCATCAAAAAGGTGCATTGTATGAGTTTGACTACTTTTTTACCAATAATTTCAAAACACTTAAAGGTGAAGCAAGTTTTAATAATATGACAGACATTAATGGCGCTGTTAAAATTGCAGCTTCTTTTGGGGATGCACCAGCTGTTTCTATCATCAAACATGCTAATCCTTGCGGCTTTGCGATTGGTGAAGATGTGCTTGATTCATATGTTAAAGCACTCAAATGTGACCCTATTTCAGCATACGGTGGTGTGGTGGCAATCAACGGCACGCTCAATAAAGCATTAGCGGAGAAGATCAATGAAATTTTTGTCGAAGTGATTATTGCGGCTAATGTTGATGAAGATGCACTGCATGTCTTTGATAGCAAAAAACGCATTAAGATTTTTACGCAAGAGAGTAAATACTTGGTCTTAAGCGATGATGATTATGACTTTAAACATGTCGATGGTGGTTTTGTGTACCAAGAGAGTGACCGTGTGAGTGACGATGAGATTGCCAATGCCAAATGTTTAACTACAAGAAGTGCAACCAAGCAAGAATTTTCAGACCTTGAAATAGCGTATAAAGTCGCCAGCTTGACAAAATCAAATTGTGTTGTTTATGTGAAAGATAGCATGATGGTTGCTATTGGTATGGGTATGACCAGTCGTGTGGATGCTGCTAAAGCGGCGCTTCGAAAAGCGGAAGAGATGGGAATCGACATGAATGGCTCAGTGCTTGCAAGTGAAGCATTTTTCCCATTTAGAGATAGCATTGATGCTGCTGCATTGGCGGGTGTTAAAGCTATTATCGAGCCAGGGGGTAGTATTCGTGATGATGAAGTGGTGTTAGCGGCTAATGAATATGGTATGGCACTTTACTTTACAGGCGTGAGACATTTTTTACATTAATGGGTGTTATTGATGTAAGTTAAGGAAATAAAGCTTTATTTGGATTATAGTTTCATCAAAAAAGGATGAGATTATGAAAGAAAATAGTTTTTGGCCACAAGATGCCAAACGTATAGAGATTGAAAATACAACTGTCCCCTTTTATACTTACGTTCAGGCTGGTGTACAAGTAATTGGTTTTGATACCTCTTCTTGTATGCCTCCTGAACCTATGATCAATGCGATGATAGCTTTAGAAAAACTGACTCACAAAGAGATTCAAATTGTTATGATCAATCATCGCTCCCCCGTAGGATTATTAGCAAAAATAGGCAATTTTTATGATATAGAGACTATTGAACTAGAAAATAGTAAGCAAAAATTAATATTTTCTTATAAAGCTGGTGAGACTGAAAAAGCGGATTTGAGCCAAAAAAGTTGTGCAGGTTGATATGAAAGTTTCACTCGCCACGGAGATGGCTCCTCCTTTTGTATTGGTAGCACACTTTTTTATTGCAGGGCTTGTTTTTTTACTGTTATCAGCGATAAGCTTTTTCTCTTTAGTAGAAGATTTTTCTGGTTATTTTATCTCTTTTCACTTTGCTGCATTTGCGCATTTGTACCTTCTTGGCTTTGTCATGATGATAATCTTTGGCGCTATGTATCAGCTTTTGCCCGTTGTACTTGAGGCACCTATTTTTTCAAAAGATTTTGCTTATATTCAGTTTTATATGTATGTTTTAGGGCTAAGTATGATGGTGTGTGGATTTACGTTTGATACGTTATTGATGCTTATTCCTTATGGTGGAGTCATTACCTATCTTTCAATGCTTATTTTTTGTATCAATGTTTTTTTAACATTTTATCGTTTGGAGAAGCTGAATTTGATCGGTAAATACCTGTTGTCGGCGACAATTTTTTTAGCCATTTCGGTAACACTAGGTTTGATCATGGGGCTTAGTATAGGACATGGTCTTTTTGAAATCTCCATGAATGATTGGGTGCAAGCGCATATGATTGGCACTATCGGTGGCTTTGTCATGATGGTTGTCATGGGGGTTTCAATGGTCTTGATCCCAATGTTTTCTTTAGCGCATAATTTTGATGATCGCTTGATTCATTATGCGTTACCACTGCATATTATTGGAATTATAAGCTCAATGCTCGCTTTTATATTTGAATTGTCATGGACATATAAAGGGCTTGTTCTTAGTTTAGTTTGCGGTTCGCTTTTGTTGTATCTTATTCAAATGATACTGGTTATAAAACATAGGGTACGCAAACAGAATGATTATTGGATTAAAAATAGTGTCTTTGCATTATGCTCTTTAGTCTTTTCACTCATCTTAATGACACTGGGCATTATCAGTGATAAGCAATCTTTCGCATTTGCAGGGGGATTTTTGCTCCTATTTGGTTTTATGCTCTGTTTTATTGTGGGGCATATCTATAAAATATTACCTTTTCTGGTTTGGTACGATAAATTTTCACCGCTTGTTGGTAAGCAAAAAGTGCCTTTGTTGCATCAAATGGTCGATACAAAAATAGCAGACATTCAAACATGGAGCATGTTTATAGCGATTTTTTGGCTTAGCGTTGTTATTGCTTTTAACATTTTAGGAATACCTTTTGTAATAGGAGCACTGTTGATAGCTTTTTCAATTGGCCTTGTTCTTTACAATGCATGGTATACATTTACATTTAGGATAAAGGATTTATAATGATTACACAAGAAGCTGTTTATGATAGTATCTCAACTGTTATAGACCCAGAAGTTGGTTTTGACATTGTCTCTTTAGGATTGATTTATGAGGTCAACGTCCATGAAGCGCATGTGCATGTCAAAATGACACTTTCAACCAAAGGATGCCCACTCCATGAACTCATCAAACAATGGACACAAGAGGCTGTTGAAAAGGTAGAAGGGGTACAAAATTGCGAAATCGAAATAGTGTGGGAGCCTGCTTGGAACATTTCTATGGCGAGTGATAGAGTTAAGAAAGCTTTGTGCTAAAAAAATGACCCCTTTATGTTTTATTTAAGAACTAATCGTCGAAATATATATTATAATAAAAAATGAATATATTAGTTGTTTGGAGAGATTATGGAAATTGGAACGAGAGTTAATAATAATGGTTATGATATAACGGTTACTGGAAATATTAAAACCATTGTTGATGGCAAAAGCATAAAAGATGCTATTACATTGGCAGCACATCATCACGTTGGAATGCCTATCAATCTTTATATTAAAGATTCTTTTATTATCACTTCATCTGTCATTGGCTTTTTAATTAAAGTCAGTAAAGTAGACAAATTACCTTTACAAGTTATTGTCAGTAGTAACGAACTTTATGAAATGCTTTCAGAAATGAATCTTCTTGACTCTATCAATATTAAAAAGGCTTAAAAATGAAAAAAGGTATTGGTTTTAAAATAGGTTTTACATTAATTCCACTTCTACTGATTAGCTTTATAACTTTGCAATTTTTTATTGTGAGCGAATTTAAATTATCGTCTTTAAAACAAAGTGAAAATAATCTCAACCTGTTAAGCCAATCTGTTTTTCAAACGGTTCGATCAGCGATGAATTTAGGAGATCGTGAGATGATTGCCAAGTCATTAAATGATGCAGGGCAGATGAAAGGCATTACAGAGCTCAAGATTCACCAATCTCAAGCTGTGATTGATACTTTCGGAACAAATGCCAAGCCATCTTCTGAGCCTATTGTAGAGGGACTCTTTAAAAATCCAATTTCAAAAAATATTCCTATTGATGACAGTAAAGGGCATCGCTTACGATTGCTTAAACCTTTAGTTGCGGAGCAAGAATGTTTAGCATGTCATGCAACGTCACAAAAAGGCG
>JAQUVE010000154.1 GCA_028693565.1 Sulfurospirillaceae bacterium
ACTGTTTTCATAGTAACCCATGGGCATACTTGGTGGAATATGTGTGTACACCAGACCTGAAAAGTCGCCAAGTGTAGCGTAAATATTCGCAGTAATTGGCATGGCAAGTTGTTTTTGCTGTAAGGTTTCATAGCTTCTTAAGTCTTCCATAGCAAATAAAAATGCTTGTTCATCGGTGTGGTAAATCGTAGGAATGAGCTTTGATGCAAAGCTTGCAAAGTGAGCCATGGTGTGCATTTCCGCACAAATTCGTGCTTGAGGAAGGATGAAGGCTTCGCCCAACATTCTCAGATAAGGAGGTGCATGTTTGATGATAAGGCTTTTTTGGGGTGTTTGTGCGCGAAAGATAAAATTGAGATTACCATCGCCTATTTCGTGAATACGTAAAGGAGCATCTTGAAGCATTTCCCTTAAAACAGGAGTATTGTGGCAGTAATCTGTAATGTTTTGGATCACAAGTTGCCTTTTTCTCGTAATTATACCAAATTTAGTCAATTTTTATTGACCTATTAAACTCTTTATAAGTCGCAACATTCTATCATTTCACCTCACTCATGTAATGGCTTAAGGTTTAAGCACACGTCAAAAGAGCACATGACACTCCTATTTTGATAACTTCCATACCCTTTACATGTAGTACTATTCTAAGGAGAACATCCATGAAAATGATACAATGGTTGGCATTGCCTTTTGCGCTTTTATTGCTCATAGGTTGTGGCGGAAAAGTCAAAGAAAATCCAAAGTACAACTACATCACGGCTGATGAAACAGCAAAGTTGATGCGTGAAGATACTTCAAAATTGGTTTTGGTTGATATTCAAGAAAAACCTGATTTTGAGGAAGAACACTTGCAAGGTGCGATCTCTACGTTTGCATACCCTGTTAAAACAGATGAGGAAAGAGCCCGTTTAGCTGCACTTTTACCAGAAATCAAGCCGGATCAAAAAGTTATTATTATCTGTCCACGTGGTGGTGGAGGCGCAGATAGAGCGTATGATTTTTATCTCTCTAAGGGAGTGAAAAAAGAGAACCTTTTAACCCTTAAAGATGGTCAATACGGTTGGCCTCGTGATAAAATCAAAGACGTTTTAGCCAAATAATGTCAAAGAAAAATAGACTTTGGATACTGCTTTTAGGCAGTATCCTTCTCTTAGTACTCCTTCCTGTAAGCCGAAATTATCTTTTAATGCTTGTCGATTTATTTCAAACTTTAGATATTGAAAAAATCAAAACGTATATTCTCTCCTTTGGTCTTTTAGCACCACTCGCTTCTTTTGGGCTGATGGTCTTTCAATCTGTGCTTGCGCCACTGCCTGCTTTTTTGATCACCTTTGCTAATGCGGCACTCTTTGGTTGGATATATGGCGCGATGCTTTCATGGATAAGTGCGATGGCGGGAGCATTGTTGTGTTTTTACATCGCCAAATTTTTAGGACGTGAAGCGGTTCAAAAACTGACCAGCAAAATGGCTTTGGAGAGTGTGGATGCTTTTTTTGAAAAACACGGAGCATACGCGATTTTAATTGCAAGGCTCTTACCCTTTATCTCCTTTGATGTAGTCAGTTATGCCGCTGGACTTACTAGCATGCGCTTAAGTGCATTTATCGTAGCTACGGGTATTGGCCAACTACCTGCGACACTTGTTTATTCGTATGCGGGAGAGATGCTAAGTGGTGGGCTTCAAACAGCAGTGTATGGCATGTTAATTTTATTTGCTGTTTCCATTCTTGTGTACTTGTTAAAGCGAGTTTATCGTGGAAAATAAGATACAAGCGTATTTGGATAGCTGTGTTGATTGTAAAAGCTGTATGAAAGGCTGTCCGATGCTTTACAATTTTACGGGTTCTCCTAAAAGTTTACTGAGCCATTTTACCACGCAAAAGCCCAGCACCGATATGGCTTTTTCGTGTGCGAGCTGTGGATTGTGCGCACAAATGTGTCCTACCGATATTGATTTTGGCTACATCTTTACCGAATCCAAAAAAGGGTATGCTACCGATAAAAAAATTTTAAAAAGTTATGGCTACAAAGCCTTGGCATTTCACCAAAAAAATAGCTTCTCAAAACTTTTTTCAACGACAATGAGATTTAGTGTAGGGACATATCGACATATGGCCTTTATGCCAGGGTGTGCTCTAAGTTCATACTCCCCATCCCTTGTACATAAAGTGTTCACGCATCTTCAAAGTAAGATGGATGGCATTGGCATCATTCAGCAATGTTGTGGTACACCTACTCGCATGGTGGGTGATATGCAACAGTTTGGGCGTTATCATTCAATGCTAGAAACGGATTTGGCAGTCATGGGAGCTGATACGGTGGTTACAGCATGTGAGAATTGTTATATGAGCATTAAAACTTATGCTCCCCATATCAAAATACTCTCTTTATATGAGGTTTTGGCAGACATTGGTGTACCAAATAATGCCAACAATGCCTATCATTCTCATGAAAAAGTAGCTTTGCATGATCCATGCCCTACACGGCATGAACGTCATTTGCACGATGCTGTGCGTTCTTTGTTGGATACCATAGGATTACCCTATGAAGAATTCACATACAATCGTGAAAAAACACTCTGTTGTGGTAGTGGTGGTATGCTTGAGTTGACCAATGCGCCTTTAGCAAAAGAGCAGATGCGTAACCGTGCCAATCAAACGTCGTGCCAAAGCATTGTGAGTTATTGCCAAAGTTGCGCGGAGTCTATGAGCCGAGGTGGCAAAAATGGGGTGCATCTTTTGGATTTTATCTTTATGCCAGAAACAGCATCAAAACAACCTCAAAATAGTACACTGCGTAAATGGTATAATCGCTATCAATCTCGTCGCATGATAACAGCGCTAAAGGATAGACCATCAAAAAGTTTATAATACTTGCCCTTTTTGGTGCATTGATGCTTGTTTTTTACAAGATGGGTATTTTATCGTTTCAGCAAGTTGAAACCATTAAAACATTTGTATTGAGCTTTGGGCTATTGGCTCCTTTCGTTTTCATTCTTCTTTTTACCCTAGCACCCCTTATCTTTTTCCCCGATGGTATTTTAGCCCTTGCAGGAGGACTCATCTTTGGGTTTTATGCAGGGAGCTTTTACATCATGATCGGCGCTTTATGTGGGGGAACATTATCTTTTTATCTGGCCCGTGTATATGGCACATGGTTGCGGGAAAAACTAGCTCATGAAAAATTAATCAATTTTCAAAAAAGTGTTAAAAAACACGGTTTTATCATGGTGCTCTTATTGCGCTTAGTGCCGCTAGTTCCTTTTAATATCATCAGTTATTCTGCTGGATTTTCAACGATACGATACCGTGATTTTTTCTTTGCAACACTTTTGGGTATGACCCCAGGTGTCTTAGTCTATGCCAATATTGGGGCACAATCACTTGCTTTTGGTACTAAAGAGTTTTACATCGCTGTAGCATTGTTACTCCTTTTAGTGGTCGTTTCAATGGTGTTAAAACATAGCGTTAAAAAACGATTGGATAAGTATGAAGAGCATTCAAAAGAAGCGTAAAGATATGCAAGAATGGACAAGGCTTCGCTATAAAAAGACAAGTGTATATGTGTATCAAAACGGAGCTGATTGGTTTGTGCCTGATACTAAAGCGGATAGACTTTTACAAAGTGGCAATACCCAAAGTATAGCCTATAAAAAACTACGCGCACGTTTGCCAAAACCTCCTTCGTATCAACGTACTGAACATATACCTCATTTAGAAGAGTTTTGGATACATCTTACCAACCGTTGTAACCTTATGTGTAAGCATTGTCTTTTTAGTTCTTCACCACAAGACAAAGATACCTTATGCTTTGAAACAATACAAAAACACCTTCATGAAGCGTATGCCTTAGGGTGTAGGCTATTTATCCTCAGTGGAGGTGAACCTTTGGTGCATCCACAGATTCTTGCAATCATAGAGATTATTTTAGCCATGCAAGGGGCTGAGGTCGCTGTTTTAACCAATGGACTTTTGTTGGAGAAAACCTTTACGGGTAAAGATTTTCCAAAGGAGCGTTTGCATTTTCAAATCAGCTTAGATGGGTTACCAAAACAACACGATGCCTTGCGAGGAGAGGGGAGTTTTGACAAGCTCACATATCAATTATCGTGGTTGAAACAGCAAGGTTATAGCTTTTCACTTTCGGTGTGTTTACATCCCAAAAATATTCAAACATTGGATGCATTAATAGCACTTGTAGCCTCTTTGGGTGCAGGACATTTACACTTGTTGTGGTATTTTATTCGTGGGCGGGGGCATAAAAAAGATTTTATAGCACCCAAAAAGTTGGTTAAAACTTTGATTGATGCATGCCTTGTTGCTGAAAAATGTGGTGTCATAATCGATAATATCGAGGCACTTAAAACACAAATCTACGCGCCTAAAGGTACGGTACACGATGGTTCAAGCTCAGGACGAAGCTCGCTTGCCCTAGGTTTTGATGAAAAATTCTACCCTAGTGCAGCATTAGTTGGCATCGATGAAGTATGCCTGCAAGGGCGTACTATTGAAGAAGCTCTGCATTGCAAGATTGCTAAAGAGATTCAAAAGCAAAGTGTTCTCGCTCTTTCACATCCACTTCGCTTTCTTTTAGGCGGGGGCGATTTGGACCATAGCTATATGCATGCTCAAACGTTTATGGGTGATGACCCTTACGAAATCGTTTTGGAACAATTAGCGCTTTGGCTTATCGCTACGGAAGCTCAAAAGCACGCACTAAGTGTGCATGAGGCGCATTTAAAATTGGAAATGGGAGAGATACTGTACAGCTGTGGCGCGCATGAAGGTGTGGTGCATACGCATGCCAATTGCTTGATAGCCACTGGGGAAAACGCATCGCTTCGCTTGGTTAAATCTTTTTACAATGAAGCCGCACAAGAGGACAACGATGACATTTTAAATCCTGTGTGCTACGAAGAATCTTACCTGCAACACATTCCCTCTCACTTACGCTTTCGTGGCTATGGCTGTGGCAGTCCCATCTTAGAAGCCAATCTCAAAGAGGGTGAGGTAATGTTGGATTTAGGCTCAGGACGAGGCATTGAGTGTTTTATCGCTTCAAAATTAGTAGGGCGTAGTGGGCGTGTTCGAGGTGTTGATATGCTGGATTCGATGTTGGCATTAGCACGAGAGGGGATTGAGCCCATCGCACAAAATCTGGGATATGCCAACCTCTCTTTTGTCAAAGG
>JAQUVE010000155.1 GCA_028693565.1 Sulfurospirillaceae bacterium
TTAAAACAGCTGTAGTCGTTGTTGATCAAGCGCAAGTTTACTCTTTAGGTCTTGCAAAAGCATTTACTGATGCGTTTAAAAAAGCAGGAGGAAAGATTATCAAAGATATTAAAGTAAGTTCAGGTGATAAGGATTTTAAAGCTGTTGTTTCACAAATCAAAGCGGCAAATCCCGATTTTATCTTCTTACCAATGTATCATCCGGAAGTTTCAATGATTACTCGTCAAGCAAAACAAATAGGACTTGTTAAGCCAATGTTCTCTGGTGACGGTGTTGCTAACCAAACGTTTATTGATTTAGGTGGTGATTCTGTTGAAGGCTATATGTTTACAGATTTCTTTGATTATAGTGCTCCTCCAACACAAAAATCAAAAGATTTTATTGCCGCATATACTAAAAAAACAGGTAAAGCTGAGTTAAATTCATTTACAGCTCTTGGCGCGGATACTTACAATGTTCTTGTTGATGCAATGAATCGTTGTGCTAATCCAGAAGATAGTATTTGCATTAATAAAGAGATTAAAAAAACACATGGTTTTGAAGGTGTTTCAGGTGTTATCAACATTGATCAACAAGGAAATGCAACACGTTCTGCAGTAATCAAAGTTATTACTAACGGTAAAGCCGTTTTCAAATCTACTGTAAATCCTTAATATTCTTCCTGTCACACTCTCTTCTATGTAAGAGAGTGTGATTTTATAACAGTGGTAATCTCTATTATTAGTTTTATGAAATAATCGAGGAGAATTTTTTTGGATATTACAATTTTTATGCAACAAATGATCAATGGCTTTAGTTTGGGAAGTATGTATGCCTTAATTGCCATTGGATATACGATGGTATATGGAGTTTTACGACTGATCAATTTTGCCCATGGCGACATTATGATGGTGGGTGGATTTTTAGGCTATTTTGGTATTGCAATTCTTGGGTTACCTTTTGCAGCTGCTGTATTGTTAGCCGTTGTTGGTTCAGCTCTATTAGGAATGCTGAGTGATAGAGTGGCGTATCGACCATTACGAAATGCTCCTAAAATATCACTTTTAATTACTGCAATTGGTGTAAGTTTTTTTCTAGAAAATGCTTTTAATGTCTTTTTTGGTGGTGTCCCAAGAGCATTTCCTGTACCTACCTATCTTGAAGAGATTATAGATTTTCATGGATTAACAATGCCTGTTTCTGCATTACTGGTTCCTATTGTCACAGCGATGCTATTAGCGATTATTTTATGGGTACTTTTTAAAACAAAATACGGTATGGCGATTCGTGCACTTGCTTTTGATGTCGGTACCGTCAATTTAATGGGGATTGATGCCAATCGTATCATCACGATGGTATTTGGGATTGGATCTGCACTTGCCGCAGTTGGTGGTATTTTTTGGGCAGTCAATTATCCTTCAGTTGAACCTATGATGGGTGTTTTAGTGGGACTTAAAGCTTTTGCTGCTGCCGTGGTTGGTGGCATCGGAAGTGTTGGTGGTGCTGTACTTGGAGGTTTAATTATTGGATTTACTGAAGTGGTCGTTATCGCTTTTTTCCCAGAACTAGGTGGATATAAAGATGCATTTGCATTTATTTTTCTAATTTTGATTTTACTCTTTAAGCCAACGGGTATTTTGGGTATTGATTTTGAAAAGAGTAGGTTTTAAGATGCAGTTAACTTTTTCTAAACAACACGGAATTAATAGTGCGATTGTCATAATTGCAATTTGGTTTATATGGTTTGCAAGTGGTCATTTTGATGAGTATACGGTTCGTATTTTAAATAATATTGCTATTTTTATCATCCTTGCAGCCAGTTATAATCTTATCAATGGTGTTACAGGACAGTTTTCACTGGAACCCAATGGCTTTGTGGCTATTGGTGCTTATGTTACTGCATTATTGTTAGTTTCACCTGATGCCAAAATGTATCAGTATGCGATCGTTGATCCTTATCCTTTTGTATTAACACTTCATGCCAATTTTTTTACAGCATTGATTTTAGGTGGTATTTTTTCAGCTTTTTTAGCATTTTGTCTCTCTTTACCTGTTTTTAGAGTACGAGGTGATTATCTTGCAATTGTAACGCTTGGTTTTGGCTTTATTATTAAAATTTTAGCAATCAACAATCCTGAAGTTACTAATGGTTCTTTAGGACTCAATGATATCCCTGAGTTTTCCAACCTCTATTGGACAGGAGGAATTGCAATCATTGCAGTGATTGTCATTCTTAATATTGTGAATTCGAAATTTGGCCGCGCAATGAAAGCGGTTAGGGATGATGAAGATGCTGCTATCGCAATGGGCGTTAATACTTTTAAAGCAAAGACATTAGCTTTTTGTACCAGTGCTTTTTTTGAAGGTATCGGAGGGGGGTTATTAGCAGCGCTTCTTACAAGTATTTCACCTGATTTATTTGACTTTTTCTTTACGTTTCAATTGCTTATCATCATTGTATTAGGTGGGCTTGGAAGTACAACAGGTGCCATTATTGGTACGGTCTTAGTTGTAGGAGGAAGTGAATGGATGCGCTTTTTGGATGAACCGATTACATTATTTGGACATACAACGGCTGCCATGCCTGGTATGCGTATGGTCGTTTTTTCTCTAGCTTTGATTTTTATTATGTTGTTTGCACGAGAGGGAATTATGGGCAAGCGTGAGTTAAAAGAGCTCTTCAAATCACGCAAAAAGGGTGGCAAATGATACTAAAAATTGATAATGTCACAAAAAATTTTGGAGGCGTAACTGCTATTAATGAAACATCGTTTGGCGTTTCTCCTAAAGAGATTTTTGGTTTGATTGGCCCTAATGGTGCCGGAAAGACAACAATGTTTAATATTATTACCGGAAATTACGAGCCAACATTGGGCGAGGTCTATTTTCATAATGAGAGTTTAACAGGGTTGAAACCCCATCAAATTGTACGAAAAGGTATAGCAAGAACATTTCAAAATATCCGTCTTTTTTCAAGCATGAGTGTATTGGAGAATGTTTTAATTGGTTTTGATTTTCAAGCAAGGTATGGTTTTTTAGAATCCATTTTACGGTTCCCTCGTTTTATAGGTGAAGAAAAACGAATCAAAGCACGTTCCATGGAGATTTTAGATTATTTTGATATTGCTGGGTTTGCTCATGACAAAGCTGTTGATTTAAGTTATGGGCAACAGCGTAAAGTCGAAATCGCACGCGCCCTTGCCACCAATCCTGATTTGTTACTCCTGGATGAGCCAGCTGCTGGTATGAACCCTTTTGAAACGGAAGAGCTAGGAGAGATTATCAAAAAAGCACGGGATGATTTTGATTTGACTGTTCTATTGATTGAACATGATATGAAGTTTGTCAATCAACTATGTGATAAAGTTCTTGTATTGGATTATGGTAAGACAATTTTTGAAGGAAAACCCAGTGATGCCATAAAGGATCAAGAGGTAATTTCGGCGTATTTGGGGGATTTTCATAATGATTAATGTTAAAGATTTACATGTCTATTATGGGCTTATTGAAGCAGTTAAAGGGATTACTTTTGATGTCAAAGAGGGGCAAATCGTCTCATTGATTGGTTCTAATGGTGCAGGGAAAAGCTCAACACTTAAAGCATTGCTCAATAGTGTTAAGAAAAGTGGTGAAATTAATTTTTTAGGCTATGATACGCGCAACCACAAAACGCATACATTAGTACAACACGGCCTTTCTTTAGTCCCTGAAGGTCGCAAGATTTTTATCAATTTAACCGTAGAAGAGAATCTTCGTATGGGAGCTTTTAATAATGATGAAAATTATGAGCATCTCAAAGAAGCTATGTATACACTCTTCCCACGCATTAAAGAAAAGCGACATCAAATGGCAGGAACGATGAGTGGAGGAGAACAGCAAATGTTGGCTATCTCTAGAGCGCTTATGGGTGAACCAAAGTTATTGATGCTTGATGAGCCAAGCTTAGGGCTTGCCCCAAAAATTGTTGGAGAAGTGTTTGAAACAATTATGCGTTTACGTGAAGAAGGTATTACAATACTTTTGGTCGAGCAAAATGCTTTTGCTGCATTAAAAATTTCAGATTATGCCTATGTATTAGAAAATGGAAAAGTTGTTATGAATGGAGTCGCCTCAGAGATGATAGGTGATGATACTATTCGCAAAAAATATCTTGGTGGATAAGTCACTTCGCTATTTGTAAGCCCTTTCCCCTAAAGGGCTTACTCTTCTTTAATTATTTATAAATTATTTACTCTAAAGAGATACTATTATCTAATTGATTTTTTCGTCTATGATAAAGTTATATTTTATTCTCCAAGGAAGTTGTATGAACTCGGTTTTGAAACAGTTGTTATCCATGAAATCAGCGATAATTTTACTGGTGCTTTTTGGTATAGTCAGTGGCGTTGCAACGTTTATAGAAAACGATTTTGGAGTAGAAACCAGTTGGGCATTAGTCTATACAGCTTGGTGGTTTGAACTCATTCAAGTACTTTTATGCGTCATACTAATCAACAATATTATGAAATACAAAATGTATAAGATAGATAAGCTTCCTTCTTTCCTTTTCCATGTAGGATTTATTTTTATTTTAATTGGGTCAGGCGTAACGCGCTATATGGGTTTTGAAGGTACAATTCACATTAGAGATGGCAAACAAGAAAATCGTGTGTTATCGAGTGATTCTTTTATTCAAGTATCAGCTATAAAAGATGGTAAACACTTAGGATATGATCATAAACAATTACTCTCATCTATTGGAAGCAACAACTTCTCATTTTCATTTAATTTAGATAAGGACACAGTTGCGGTAAAGTTGAAAGAATTTATCCCAAGTGCCAGTAAAAAAGTAGTTGATGATACCAATGGAAAGCCTATGATTTCAATGATGGTAAGTGGTTATGGCGAAAGTGAAAATGTGACATTAGCAGAGGGTGAAACCTATGAAACAAGTGAATATACTTTTACGTTTAATGCTAAGCCTAAAGATACGACAAAATCTGAAGTGGCTATTACCCTAGAAAATGGAAAGTTTTTTATTAATACAAAAGAGAAATTATCGTGGTTTAAAATGGCAGAAAACAAACGTGGAGATTATGAGTTAGGTGCTAAGCAAGACTTTGTTACGGGGCAGCTTTATACGATCGGTAATGTCAATTTCGCACCACGTTACATTGGGCTAAAGGGTAAAGAAAAAATCATCGAAGATAAAAATCCT
>JAQUVE010000027.1 GCA_028693565.1 Sulfurospirillaceae bacterium
GAGAAGAGCTTCCACCGATTGCCTTTCGCTCTGATTTGACAGACATTTCAGAACTCAGTGAGGGTTCTATCGTCTCAGGCGTGGTGCGCAATATCGCCGATTTTGGGGCGTTTGTAGACATTGGACTGAAAAATGATGGACTCATTCACATCTCTCAGATGAGCGACAAACGCATCGCACATCCGTTGGAAGTCTTGAGTATCAACCAACAATTAAGCCATATTCGTGTTCTTGAAGTCGACAAAGAAAAAAGCAAAGTAAGCCTAAGCCTTAAAGAGTTATAGAGCTTTTCTCGTAAAGCTCTTTTTATTAATTTTTGTTATACTTTATTTACTTTAGCCCGCTACAATACGCGCAAATTATTTCAAGGATTATAGTATTATGAAAAAATTATTGCGTGCAGTGTTAATGCTTTTACCGTTAGGTCTTTTTGCTGAGGCTTTGACGCTGGGTATGCCTATTCACAGCTTTGCGTTTAAAGACCAATTTGAAAAAACGCTCTCACCAACATCGCAGACCAAACAAGTTATCATTGCTTTTAATAAAGCTCAAGGCGAGATTGTCAAAACATTTTTAGAGGCACATCCTCATTATCTACACGAAAACAATGCTCTCTATTTGATGGATGCAAGCGAAGTTCCAGGCATGGTCTTGAGTATGTTTATGCTACCAAAGTTTAAAAAATACCCTTATTCGATTGGACTGATACAAGAGGAAAAAGATGTCGCGCTTTTTCCTAAGAAAGAAGACCACATTACAATTTTAACGCTTGAAAACAATACAGTGACAGGCCTTGAATTTAAACAAGCACTTTAAATCTTAAACGTTAAAGTACTCTCGTAAATGCCCTATGCTAGCCTGCCCCATCGCTAAGATACTCTCTTGAGAGTTTCCACCTAGGTGGGGTAAACAGACAAGATTAGGTAAGTCAATAAGCTCCCAATCATGGGTTGGCTCTTCCAAAAAGGCCTCCAATCCTGCTCCTGCGATTTGCCCTGTTTTTAAAGCTATTTTGAGTGCTTCTTCATCAATAATCCCGCCGCGTGCCGTATTGATGATAAATGATGTTGGTTTCATCGCTTCAAATTCGGCCGTTGAAAAAAGATTTTGGCTCTCTGTGGTAAGTGGCAAATGAATTGAAATGATATCTGCTTCTTTGATAATTTGTTCTTTGCTAGCATAAGTAATGCCGTATTTTTTCACATCTTCTTCATTGTGCGTGCGGTTATAGACAAGAATTTTACAGTGAAAAGGTGCGAGAAGTTCAACCACACGTTTGGCGATATTTCCAAAACCAAAAAGTCCGATAGTTTTACCCGTCAATTCACTTCCACCATTGACTTTCCAAACATGATTTTTTAACAACGTTGTTGCAATGTGAAGGTTACGTATGAGTGAGAGCATCAATGAAAGGGTTATCTCAGCTACTGAATTACTATTTGTCCCTCCACTCCAGCCAAGCTTTACACCACGTTTTTCCATCGCTTCAAGGTCAATATTATCAAGTCCGACTCCATAGCGAGAAAGGATTTTGAGCTTTGGGCATGCACGCAAAATTGCATCATCAATCTCTTCACGCCCCACAATAGCCCCATCCATTGCTTGCAAATAAGCGATAATACCCTCTTTGGTTTTTAAGGTGTTATCGATGTTATATTTGACATCTGGGAAATAGGTTGAGAGTTCTTGCATCAATACAGGTGAACGAGAAAACAAAGGCGAAATAACAGCGATTTTCATAACAATTCCTTCATAGTAAACACTACGCTGAATCTATTGGAGCAGTGTATTTTGTATTCTAGCATTATAGGGTATTTCAAACTATTTTGTATGCACATTTAATTCTATTATTGAGGTATTTTTTTCAACAAGAACTAAGCACGAACTTTATAAAATTTCGTTTGACCGACCGTCGGTCAATACTAAAAAGGAGAATGTATGGCATGTTGTGTTAGCAAAACACAAAAACGAACCGATATTGCTCTTGCATGTAAAGAACTCTTTGTAAAACATCACCATAGTGATATCACGATGTCACAAATTGCTCTAACTGCGGGTATTGGGAAAGGAACGATTTACGAATATTTTGCCAATAAAGAAGATATCGTCTTTGAACTAGTAGCGATTTTGATGGCAGAAAGCAATGTGAGAAAACAAGAAAAAGTCAAAAATGCAACTTCCACAAAAGAGAAAATTAAAGTTTTTTTCGAATTTTTTTATGATGAGGAGAGTTCTGACTTACGTTCAATCTATAAAGAGTTTATGTCTATTAGCCTTCTCAATCCTAATCAAAAAATTATGGACTTTCAAACAAATTGCCATCATAACTATAAACAATGGGTGATGCAAATTATGCAAGAAGGCGTTGATAAAGGTGAAGTCATTCCCCAATCACTCCACCTTATCCAAGGTATGTTTACTTTTGGAACAGGTATCTTTATTACCAATGCAATAACCACAACTGTGATAGATATAGAACAAGAGGTCAACAATTTTATTGATGCCATCTTTGCATTACTAACAAAACAAAACTAAGGTGAAACTATGAAAAGATTACTTTTTTTGCTCATCCCTGCACTGATGTGTGCTGATGACTTAAAATCATTGTTAGAGTTTGCAACAACCCATAATAATATGGTAGTTGCAAAAAGTTTGAGAGAAGAATCTAAACTTAAAGAGATTGAATCTACTCAAAGCGCCTACTACCCTACACTCGATGTAGGTGGATATGGACAAAGCCTTAACGCTCGAACAGGTAACACGCCTGGTGACATCTACAGTGGCTATGCCAAAGTAGGTATTGATATCTATGATGGTGGCAAAAAATCCAATACCATTGAGCAAAACAAAGCGCTCCTTGAGTCATCCAAGTACGATACATCAGCGTATAAGAAAAACTTGCAACTCACCATTGTACAAGACTTTTACACCATCAAAAGTGTCGAAGCAAACCTTAAAGCACTTGAAGAGAAACAAGTACAGCTCAATGCTGATTTAGAGCGTATCAAAAAATTCTATGAAGTAGGGAGTGCCACTAGCGATGAAATCGATAAACTCCAAGCAGCTTTAAGTAACAATGGCTACCAAATCGATGCGACTAAATTTCAAATTTTATCCCTTACGAGACTTTTAGGTGTTAAAATTGGTAAAAAAATCACCACATTGGAAGCATCGAACGTCGAAGAGCCACAAAATGTACAAAAAGAACTAAGCGATGAGATTCAAGCACTCAGTGCCAGTGCCTCGTCACTTACCTATTCAGCACAATCGCTTAATGCAGCTTATATGCCACAAATTCGCCTCGAAGACACCTATAGTTTGTATGACTACGATCGGTACGATGCTCTTCATCCTGAGGGTCTTAATAATCAGAATAAACTGATGCTAACATTTAACATTCGCTTGTTTGACAACGGATCGGTTTCTAAACAAAAAGAGTCACTTTTCATTCAACAAAAAGCCTTAGAGAGTGAAATCAAACAAAGCACTGAGATACAAGATATCAATGCTGATCTTGCTCGCTCAAAAATAAGCACTACCAAGGCGCAAATTCAAAGTGCAAAAAGCTCTTTGGATGCAGCTATAAGTGCTTATGATGTTATCGCTAAAAAGTATGAACTTGGAGCGGTTGACAATATCGCTTACCTTGACGCTCTTAGCGTTAAAACCAATGCCAAAGCCCAATACGAGGAAGCTTTAAACAACCTCCAAATTGCTTATGCAAGTTACTATTACTATGCCAATAAAAATATCAAGGAATATACCAAATGAGAACACCTAAATTGACATTGAGTCTCTGCGCACTGACATTACTTATCTTGCCTTCTCTTGCTTTTTCAGCAGACGAAGCTAAAGCAACACCGCCTAAAATGCCTGCACCAAAAGCGGATGCCTACATTGTGCCAAGCGCTCAATCTTTGCCTATTATGTTGAAATACCCTGCTGAAATTAAATCGCAGCAAAATGTTAAAGTTGTTGCCAGAGTCACAGGCGTCTTACAAGAAAAATATTTTACAGAAGGTCAAAACGTCAAAGCTGGCGACTTACTCTATAAGATAGAAGATACAATTTATAAGGCAAAAGTTGATGCGGCTAGTGCTTCCGTTAAAATGAATGAGGCAACTCTCGCCAATGCCACTCGTAATTGGGAACGTACCAAAACACTTTATGCCAATAAAGCCATCAGCCAAGAAAAACGAGACGCAGCTCTTGCGGCATTTGATGAAGCCACAGCAGCTCTATCATTGGCAAAAGCACAACTTCATCAAACGCAAATTGATTTAGACTATACTAAAGTCAAAGCACCCATTAGTGGAACTACGGGTATGAAAAAAATCGATATTGGTGATTTTGTTTCTGCCGCAAATGCGACTTCATTGGTCGAAATTACCCAAAACGCTAAAGTTTATGTTGAGTTTTCTATGCCTTTAAGTGATTATACAAACATCAAAAGTAAACTCTGGACATTACCTGAAAATGGCAAACTACACGCAGCAATTGAAGTCAACAACAAACTGACTACCAAGGTAGGAATGGTTGATTTCATGGATGCTAATGTCAACAAAGATACAGGGACAGTCAAAATGCGTGCCGTTGTTGAAAATACCGACAATATGTTATTGGCAGGTAGTTTTGTTCGTGTTGTACTGAATGATATCGTCCAGAAAAATGTCATTACCATTCCTCAAAAAGCAGTATTGCAAAATCCTCTAGGTAAAATCGTCTTTATTGAAGCTAACGGTCATGTAGGCGTTAAACCTGTTGTATTGGGTAATGAAACAGGCGATAAATACATCATTATTGGCGGTCCGTTACAAAGTGGGGACAAAGTTATCGTGAACAATTTCTTTAGACTCAAACCAGGTGGCGAAGTGCTTATCGATAAAACGATCAACGAGCAAGGAAAATAGATGTTTTCTAAATTTTTCATCAACCGTCCGATTTTCGCAACGGTTGTCTCCATTATCATTATTTTGGTGGGTTTGGTTTCTATTACCATTTTGCCTATCAAAGAGTATCCTGCTGTTGTTCCACCGCAAATTACGGTACAAGCAACCTATCCAGGCGCTGATGCTAAAACATTAGCCGCAACCGTTTCTACAACCCTTGAAGAGTCTATCAATGGTGTTGAAAACATGACTTATATGACTTCAACAGCTTCTCCAAGTGGCGTTGTCTCTTTAAGTATCTCTTTTAATGTAGGGACCGATGTTGCACAAGCAAAAGTCGATGTTAACAATAGGGTACAGCTTGCATTAAGTAAGCTCCCTGATGAAGTGAAACGCCAAGGGGTAAGTGTAAAAGAGCGCTCTCCTGATATGTTGAAAGTATTGGCATTTGCCTCAAAAAACAATGTACACGATAGAGTATTTATATCAAACTACCTCACCGTAAACGTTATGGATGATTTAAAACGTATCAAAGGTGTGGGTGATGCCATGGTTTTTGGTCAAAAAGATTACTCCATTCGTATCTGGATAGACCCCGATAAACTCTCTTTTTATCATTTGGTACCTTCCGATATTACAACCCTTATTCGTAGTCAAAACAACCAATATGCTGCGGGCTCCATTGGTGCTGAGCCTATGAAAGAGATACAGCCTTTTACCTACTCTATTGCAACGGAGGGAAGGTTTAAAACAGTTGAAGAGTTTGAAAATATCATCGTTCGCTCAAACCCAGATGGTTCAACGCTAAAAATTAAAGACATCGCTCAGGTTAAACTTGAAAGTGATGCCTATGATACATTAGGTCGATACAATACTGAACCAATGATGCCTGTCGGTATCTTTCTCTCTCCAGGAGCCAATGCGCTGGATGTTTCGAAAGCTGTTGACGTGACACTTGAGGAACTTTCAAAAAAATTCCCAGAGGATATGTACTATAAAGTACCTTACGATGCAACTCTTTTCGTTAACGAATCCATCAGAGAAGTTGTTAAAACTCTTTTGGAGGCAATCGCTTTCGTTGTTATCTTGATTTACCTCTTTTTAGGAAATTTACGAGCAACCATCATCCCTGTTTTAGCTATTCCTGTCTCCATCATAGGAACTTTTGCAGGATTATATGCGGCAGGTTTTTCGATTAACCTTTTAACCCTTTTTGGACTGACCCTAGCCATCGGTCTGGTGGTAGATGATGCTATTATCGTTATCGAAAACGTTGAGAGAATTTTACGTACCAAATCCATCAGCGTCAAAGAAGCGACTATTGAAGCTATGAAAGAACTTACAACACCACTTGTAGCTATCATTTTGGTACTTTCAGCGGTTTTCGTTCCCGCAGCATTTAGTGGTGGCTTTAGTGGTGTCATGTACCAACAATTTGCCATCACCATCGTTATGGCCGTTGTCATCTCTGGTATCGTTGCCTTGACATTAACACCTGCTTTATGTGCCATTTTTCTTAAAGAGCATGAGCCTGAGCCTATCTGGCCTTTGCGTAAATTTAATGAATTTTTTGATTGGTCGACGAAAATTTTTATCGGTGTTACACGCCAAACCATTAAACTTTGGGTTTTTTCATTGCTCTTATTTGGTGGCTTGCTTTTTACCACCTATGGTGTCATGGAAAAAACACCTTCTGGCTTAGTACCCAATGAAGACAAAGGTGCTTTGATGGTACTTACTTATCTTATGCCCTCCACGTCTCTTGGCGAAACGGCTAAGGTAACGGCTGATATAGAAAAACAACTTTTAGAAAACAAAAATATTAAAGGTGTGGGGGCTATTACAGGTATTGACCTCATTACTTTTGCTTACAAAACGGATGCCGCTATTATGTTTGCTATGCTCAAACCATGGGATGAAAGACTAAGTGCAGGACAAAGTTCTCAAGCCCTAGCGGGACAGCTGATGATGCAATTTTTACAAAGTAAAGATGCTTTTGTTATTCCTGTAAATCCTCCTCCAATTATGGGTATGAGTACTACCGGTGGCTTTGAAATGTGGATTCAAGATAGAACGGGTGGCGATTTGCACGTACTTGATACTTATGTTAAAGAAATCGTTGAAAAAGCAAGCAAAGACCCAAGACTAACGATGGTACGAACAACGCTTAATACGAACGTTCCACAGTACCTTCTTAAAGTCGACAGGGAAAAAGCCAAAGCGATGAACGTAGAGATTGGCAGTATTTTTGAGACGATGCAAAGTACTTTTGGCAAGGGCTATGTGAATGATTTTAACCTTTACAGCAGAACCTTTCATGTTGATATTCAATCAGAATCACGTTTTCGTGCCACACAAGAGCAGTTGAAAAATGTTTATGCCAAATCCAGCACGGGTACGCTTGTTCCTATTAGCGAACTCGTAACTTTAACACGTGAAGTTGATGCGAGTGTCATTCAGCGATTTAACCTCTTTAATGCGGCACAAGTTACAGGAAATCCTGCTTTTGGTTTTTCTTCAGGTGACGCGATAAAAGCCATTGAAGAGATAGCAACCAGCGTTTTACCTGAAGGTTATGCCTTTTCATGGGCAGGAACGTCGTATCAAGAGAAATTGTTGCAGAAAAAAGGAAATTACACTTCATTGTATGCAGCACTCTTTGTTTTCCTCATTCTTGCCGCACTTTATGAGAGCTGGAGCATTCCATTAGCCGTTATCATCTCTATCCCTTTTGCGATTTTTGGCGCCGCCTTGTCAGTTTATCTAAGGGGCTTAGAAGCAGATATCTATTTCCAAGTGGGACTTATTACACTCGTAGGTCTATCGGCTAAAAATGCCATTTTAATTGTGGAATTTGCGATGGACAAATTACGTGATGGTTTGAGCTTAATGGATGCAACCATTGAGGCGGCACGACTAAGGTTTAGACCCATTGTCATGACCTCTTTGGCCTTTATCGTAGGAACACTTCCTTTAGCACTAAGTACTGGTGCAGGCTCTGCGAGTAGACATATCATCGGAACAACCGTAGTGGGAGGTATGATAGCCGCAACACTCATTGGTATTTTATTTATCCCTATGTTTTTCTACTTAGTGGTACGTATTAAACAAAAATTGAGTCCTACTACAAAACATTAATCTTCGTGACATGTAAGGATTCCCTTACATGTCACTCTCTTTCTCCGAAAAAATACATTATTTCCAACCCTTAACACTCACCTAACACTTCTTTTTTATACTTTCATTATTAAAACATAAGGAATACTAATGAAAAAAATAACATTACTTATTGTTATTTGTGGCGTTTTTGCTTATGCTACAGATTATTCGAGTATGAGCATTTCTGATCTACAAAGTTTACGAGGCACAGTGCCCATTGAAGATAAAGCAGCATTCCAATCTGCTATGCAGAGTAAAATGCCTACGGCAACAACAAACGAAAAAAGCGCTATGAGGCAATCAAAAAGCGGTGCAACCACAGGTAGTGGAAGTCAATACCGAAAAGGTAAAAAATAAACCATTTATTTTCTAAGGAGAAAACGATGAAAACACAGCATGGACAAACAATAGAACACGTCGCGCCAGCATTAGTCGTGGTAGAACCACTTACTGACACAGAGGCTATTGCTTCGTTACTTTATATGGTTGAAGAAGAAAAAATGGCAATGGATGTCTATGAGACTTTATATGCACAAACAGGACTTGCCATTTTCGATAAAATAGCTTCTTCTGAAGAAAAGCATATGGATGCGCTTATCAATGTAGCAACAAAACTTGGAGTAGACACAAGTTTTATTTCAACAGAAATAGGACTCTTCACTAATGAAACCATTAGCTCACTTTATACGGACCTTATCTCACAAGCTTCAAGTTCAACAGATGCGGCACTGGCTGTAGGTGTTTTAATTGAGCAGACTGATATTGCTGATTTGCAATCGACTATTGCAGAAACGGATGTTGCACTCTTGGGATTAGTTTATTCTCATCTCCTTAATGGAAGTGAACATCATCTAAGTGCTTTTGAATATACGTTAGCTTAAAGATGCAAGCATACACGTAAGGGTTTTTCTCCTTACGTGTACGATAAAGAAGACTAAAAAGTGTATTTTAAATTGGTATAAAAATACCTTCCTGGTTCATTTAAAAGCATCACATCACCACCACCTGCAATAAGTGTTAAATCTTTATAGGTGTTAGAAACGGCATAACTTTTATCAAAAATATTGTCTACACCCACGGTAATATCAAAGTTTTTGGTAATTTTGTAGTTATATTTAACATTAAAAACGGCATAACCAGGCAAAGCTTGTTCACCATTATTGCTATCATAAGCACTCCATCGTTTTGCTGCTATCATCTCTGTTTTCAAACTATGCGCTGCTTGTTGGTATCGCAATGCAATATTGGCTTTAAGTGGTGTTATCTCTGCAAGATCAGTATCGCTTTGACCTGCTAACGCATCATCTTTTTTGCCATGAAGGTATGTCAATCCATAATCTAAAGTTAATGCATCGGAAAAATCATAATAGGCATTCATGGCTAAACCATAAATGGTTGCATCAATATTGACATATTTTGCAGAATTAAAATAGATATAATCTTTTAAAACACTGTAAAAGAGTTTTGTTTTAAAGCCATAGCCATCATAATTCGCATCAAAACCAAGGTCCGCTTCATAATTACTTGTTTGGTCCAAATCACCTAAAGGAGCAGTTCCAAGGTAAAGCTCTTTTGCATCAGGAACCCGAGAAGATTTACCAAAACCTATAAAATAACTAAGTGTATCACTGGCTTTGATGGTTGTTAGTACGTTTGCGGAAAGGGCATTATAGTCATTTTCCATACGTACTGTAGCAGGAAGGCTTGCCATTGCTTTTGTTGCTTTAACACTAGTATCATCTAAGCGTGCACCCATTTGAACATTGACATTGTCATAATTCGCTTCATATTTTGCAAAAAGTGCTTGATTTTTGGTATCGACATCGGGGATACTCACTGAATGCATACCTTGAATACCTGTTGCCACTGCTGTAGCATACTTTTCACCATCCCAATTACGTTTGCTCGCATCCACACCAAAAGAAAGTTTGCCCGCCCCTAAATCCATAACATTTTTAAGCTTTGCTCCGATGATATCGCTGGTAACATGGTTGGTCATATAACTTGTAGCACCTGCAACACGGTTACGCGTAGACATAGGGTGATCTACTTCAGATTTATATGCTTCAAAAATAAGCTCTTTAGAGTAAGGTGATAATCCAAAAATGCTATACCCTAAAGTATAAATATCGCTATCATCATAATCTGCATCCATAGGAGTTGAAGGGTAAAGAACATTGTCACTTCGATTGAGTGTGTAGCCTAAGCGCAACTCTTGATTATCTGCAACATTGATAAACACTTTACTCATCATGGTTGTTTTTTCAAACGCTTTCATATCTTTTTTAGAAGGTGCATAAGCATTGCCCGCAACACCAACACCAGAAGCGATAGAGTTGTCCAACTGCTCAGAAAGTGTGTGACCATTGCCATCTTCGTATTGATCACCCTCTTCTTTGGACACACTCATAAGCACACGTACGCTATCATTGCCCCCGCTTATAGTTCCTGACGCTTTTTTATAGCCATAGCTTCCCGCATTCAAATTGACTTCACCACTTACTTCTTTCGTTGGCTTTTTCGTTTCAGCAACAACTAAACCACTGAGCGTTCCAAAATGTTCAACATCATAAGGTCCCTCAATAATTTGTACATTTGCAACATTATTACTTAAAATATGTGATGTTGCTGGGTCCATTCGATTAGGACAAGCGCCATAGATTTTGGCTTCATCCATTAAAACATTGATGTTATCTTTCTTTTGACCTCTTAAAATAATATCATTAGCGATACCACTTCTGCGTACCAACGAAACTGAAGAAGCACTTTTTGCTAATGCCTCTGCTAAGTCGGCTGATTTTAAATCTTCACTACTAATATTTTCAACTTTCGTCGAAATACTTTGCCCGTAAACAACGATATTATCTAATTTGATCGTTTCAGCAAAAAGCAAACACGAGCATACCATCGATAACCCAACAATTTTTTTCATACTTTCTCCATAATTTAAGATGAAAAAAGTCTATTAAAGCTTTGTAAAATTTGTGTTAAATGGTATTGAAAGTAAATGAAAAAGGGGCAAACTATTCGTAACGTAGCGGTTTTGCCCCTAGTGGTAAAATTTCAGCGATAATGGAGCTGTAAGTTAAACCTTCACTTTTCAAATGCTCAAGCAATTTTGGTGCATCATCTTGTGAAACTGCGATTAAAAGTCCACCAGAAGTTTGTGCATCGTAGAGCATTATTTCATCATTATGAGGGATATTTGTCTCTACTTTATCACTTAAATAAGCTTTATTCGTGTATGCTCCTGCAGGAATAATACCCATATCCGCCATTGCTCTTGCTTCATGAAGGATTGGAATATTTTTGATATCAAAGGCGATACTCACGCGGTTAAAGCTCATTTCATAGGCATGTCCAAAGAGCCCGAAACCTGTTACATCCGTGCATGCACTCACGTCATAATTTTTCATAATGTGTGAAGCCTTGTAATTGAGTTCGGCCAAAATTGAGGCGACTTTTTCAACCACTGAGATTTCTAACATATCCGCTTTAATGGCCGTCGTTAAAATACCCATCCCCAAAGGTTTTGTTAGGATAAGCACATCTCCTATGCGGAGAGTATTGTTACGGTAAATATGTTGAGGATGGACAAATCCTGTGACACTGAGCCCATAGGTCATCTCTGGGGTTTCAATGGTGTGTCCACCGATGATAATACCCCCACACTCCTGCACTTTGCTTTGACCACCTGCTAATATCTCTTTGAGCACACTTCGTGGATGATGGCAACCATCGAAACCCACGATATTCATCGCAGTCGCCACTTCGCCACCCATAGCAAAGACGTCACTCAAAGAGTTTGCAGCAGCAATTTGACCATACAGATAAGGGTCATCCACCACTGGCGTAATAATATCTACGGTTTGAACAAGTGCACGTGCTTCATCAAGATAATAAACACTCGCATCGTCACTGGTATCCATTCCAACCAAAACGTTTTCATGCGTACAAGAAAGTCCGCCTAACGCTTCTGTTAGATCCCCCGGACCTAGCTTAGCGGCTCAACCTGCAGCTTTGACGTATTTGGTCAATTTTGATTCATTGTTCATTATTTTCCTATAAACTTATTGTGCCATCTCCACCAAAAAGCATCTCTATCGTACCAAAAGCATTGCCGATTTTGCCAACTTTAAGCTTATCACTCACGCCGAAAAACTCCAAGCAAACCCCACATGAGTAGATTTCCACGCCATTGCTTTCAAGCGCTTTAAGCACTTCCATGATAGGTGCGCTCTCTTCGGCTGTTGTTAAAAGAACCGCCTGATTGACACATACAATACGTTTGGGTAGTTTTGGGAGTTCAAGCGTTGATTTTAAAAAACCAACCATGAGTTTGGCTCCCAACTCACCCTCGCCCACTTTATCACTTTTTAAAAACAACGTTTTATCTAAAAAAGGAGTCTCACTAGCCTCTTCTACAATATCACATGTAAAGCCTTTGATGATGGCAATGACTGTTTTGCCACCTTCCCTTTCTTCACTTCGTGCCTCGTATCCAGCATTTTGCGCAAAACGCAGTACATTTTCCTTAGATGCTACTGAGTTTACCACCACTTCTAAAATAGCATCATGGGGGAGTGATTCTAACGCTTTTTTGGTTTGCAATACTGGCTCAGGGCATGCCAATCCACAACAATCTAATTTCATGAGTATCCTTTTGTAAGTAATTTTGTATACCTAATCCTTAGGTCAAAAGAGGGGTGTAGGCTTTATAAAAGCCTACGAGTTATTTCATAATTTGTTCAATCCACGCTTGAGCAGCTTCAACATTTGGGAATCTTTGGCTCTTAGCAACTTGGTTTTGTCCTTCATAAAAGCGCACACGAATACCATCTTGAACTTCATCAATTTTGATACGTGTAATACGCGTAGGATTGAGATAGACTCTCTCATTTAATTTTACAAACATGAGGATACTCCTTTATTTTATTAGAACTATTGTAGCACGATTTTCTTAAATTTTTTTGCAATATTTTATCGTTTCAAAGTAAAACAATTCAAATAATAATTTTTCTAAATCCTACCATTTTAAGACAACTTATTATTTTCTGCTGTACAATGATTGAAAGTATACTAATTGACACATACGAACTTATCATAAGGAGAGTTACATGAGGAAATTTATGGTGCTTCTACTAGGAATGCTGTGTGCCGCACTTTCGCTCAATGCGGATGCCGCTAAAGCAAAGCAAGAAGGCGTTGCAAATCTCTATGCCAACATCACAGCCATCGAGCCACTGATCGAAGGTTTTACCACAACAACAGGGGTAAAAGGTCTTTATACACGTGTTTCCACCGCTAAATATATTGCGACCGTTTTAACAGAACATGCTGCGGGTAAATTGCAGGCTGACTTACTTCAAGGTCCTCTTCCTGTACTTGAAATTTTAAAAGATAAAGGTGTTTTAACCCCTTATAAATCCCCCTCCGCTATTGGTTACCCCGAATGGGCAACCAAAGATGATACAATCGTACAATTTGCGATTGAGTATGTCGCCCCTATTTACAACAAAGAACTCGTCAAAGCAGCCGATGTGCCTAAACGTTATGAGGACTTAACCGATAAAAAATGGAAAAATAAAATCGTCATGCCAGACCCTGCATCTCACGCAACGACTATCTCATGGCTCGTTGGACTTAAAGAGGCTAAAATATTTGCAAGTGATGAAGCATGGATGGCATTTGTCAAAGGACTAGCAGCCAATAAACCGATGTTTGTTAAATCCTTTAGCCCAACACCAGCACCTGTGGAAAGTGGTGAAAAACTCATCGCTATCTGCATGCCAAAATACATTATCACCAAAGCACCAGCTCCCCTTGCATGGGCAAATGTAGGACCAATTTTAGGCTCACCTCGTGGTATCGCCATCGCAGCCAATGCCCCTCATCCTAATGCGGCACGGTTGATGATGGACTATTGGCTATCCAAAGAGTCCATGAACCTTCTTGCCAATAAAGTAGGTGAATACGTCTTAGCCCCTGGTGTATTTCCAAAAATCGAAGGAATCGAAAAAGCAAAAGTTATCCCGATTCGTGAACTCTCCGATGAGGAGATTAAACAATGGGGAGAGACCTTTAAAAAAATATTTTACTAAAGGGCACCACAAAGAGCTTTGCGCATAAAGCTCTTTGTGCCACATTTTATTTATAAAATTCATTCTAAAGGCAAGTGCCATGGAAATAAAAATCAAGGGACTCACTAAGCTTTACCATTCAGAAGGTAAAATAATCAAAGCACTCGATGATGTTAACCTCACGATTGGTGACAATACTATTTTCACACTATTAGGACCGAGTGGCTGTGGCAAAACAACGCTTCTTCGCTCCATTGTAGGGCTTGAAAATCCAGATATTGGGGAAATCTCTATTGGTGATGAAATCGTTTGGTCGAAAGAAAAAAATATTTTTATACCGCCTGAAAAGCGAGGACTGGGAATGGTCTTTCAAACCTACGCTATTTGGCCGCATATGAATGTTTTTGATAATGTAGGCTATCCTTTACAAAACCAAGGAATGCCCAAAGATGAGATAAAACAAAGAGTAGCTGAAACACTTAAATTGGTACAATTAGAGGGCTTTGAACATCGCCCTGCAACTAAACTTTCAGGAGGGCAACAACAGCGTGTTGCTCTGGCTAGAGCACTTGTGGCAAAGCCCAAAGTTATTTTATTTGATGAGCCTTTGAGTAATCTAGACGCCAAGCTACGTGAGGAAACACGTAAGGAGCTAAGAACCTTTTTAACAGGGCTTGGTATTACCGCTATTTATGTTACCCATGACCGCATTGAAGCCTTAGCGCTTTCCGATATTATTGCCGTTATGCGTGCTGGTAAAATCGTTGAAATGGGCAGTCCTAAAAAAATCTACTTTAACTCAGACCACCCATTTGTAGCGGATTTTATCGGTCGTTCCAATTTGATAGAAGGAGTTATCACGCAATGCTCTAATCGTCATGCAACGCTCAAAACTGCCATTGGCGATATTATCGGCCTCAATACGCATCATTTAACTGTCGGCGAAAATGCCATCATGTGCATTCGACCTGAGTTTATCAAACTTACGCATACCAATAATACAAAAGAAAAAAACATCTTTAAAGGCGTGATGCAAAATCTTGTGTTTATTGGCGAAGCTTACGAGGGTGATATTAAAATCAATGACACGCTCTTAACAACAACGATAGAGCCAACCGAAGACATCCATGAAGGAAGTGAGATTTTTATCTCCTTTTCCATGGAGCACTGTTTCCTCGTGAAATCATAGGCAAGCACATGGCACAAAAATCACTTCTCACCCCATCGTTGATTTTTATTGTTGGCTTTTTAACCATTTGCCCTGTATTGATGCTAGTGCTTGGCAGTTTTATGAATGGTTTTGGTACCTTTGAAGGATTCACCCTCTCCAAATATGTCACCGCTTACACCGACCCTGGATTACAAGATATTTTAGTAAATACCCTTATTTTTACGCTAGGTTCTGCAACTGTTGCCACCATCTTAGCGCTATTTTTAGCCTACATGAACACTCGAACCAATATCCCTTTTAAATTTTTATTTAAAGTGATTTCGATTATCCCGATGATGATCCCTCACATTCTTTTTTGTGTGAGTTGGGTGCTACTTCTCAACCCAAGCAATGGCATTCTTAACACTTTTTTTGTTGATTTTTTTGGCTTAGATGACGCACCCTTTAATATCTATTCGCTCCATGGAATGATATTGGTCGAGGGATTGCTGGATTTGCCTATCGCCTATTTGATCATTGCTCCCGCCATGAACTCCTTTGATGTCTCTTTAGAAGAGTCCTCCAAAGTGTGTGGAGCATCCAATCTTCAAACACTCTTGCGCATCACCCTACCCGTGCTTAGGCCTGCTATCTTAGCTTCGGCGATTTTGGTCATCGTGCGCAGTCTGGCATCCTTTGCCGTTCCTTCAGTGTTAGGTATCCCTGGGCGGATTTACGTGCTTCCAACGCACATCTATCGCATCATCTCCTCAGGTTTTGAACCCGATTACGGACAAGCTTCTGCCATCGGTATGAGTGCGCTTGCCGCTTCGGTCGTTTTGATTTATCTCTATCGTTACCTCACCAAAGAGAGTAGCCGTTATGTGACGATTTCTGGGCGTGGGTTTAAACCAACGTTGATTGATTTGAAGCAGTACAAATACCCGCTTTTTACCGTTGTGGGCATTCTCTCATTTATCTTAATTATCCTGCCCGTCATCGTTTTACTGTATACGTCATTTTTACCGTATTCGATGGTGCCCTCCATGAAAGCTTTTTCGATGATGAGCTTTAAGCACTGGCACAGTGTCCTTATCGACCCTATCTCCTTGCTTTCACTAAAAAATAGTTTGATTTTAGGTATCGGTGGAGCAAGCATTGGTATCGTGCTCTCTATTTTGGTAGCTTACGTCATCGTCAAAGTCAAAACACGCTCCGCGGGAGTCCTAGAGAGTTTAAGTTTTCTCTCTTTCTCTTTCCCAGGCATTGTTATCGGCTTAGGGTTTATGTGGGTTTTTGTGCAAACACCGCTTTATGGCACGCTTTGGGCACTGCTTATTGGCTATATCGCGACTTATTTACCTTATGGTATTCGCCCTCTCTCAAGCGCTTTTATCCAAATACACGATAGCCTAGAGGAGTCTTCCAGAGTTTCAGGCGCAGGGGCTTTTACGACCATGCGACGCATTGTCATTCCATTACTTATTCCCGGTGTGGTTTCAGGATGGATATTGATGGCAACGATGTTTGTGCGAGAACTAACGCTCTCAGTGGTGCTCTCTCGCCCTGGTTCTGAAGTATTGGCGGTTCAGATATTGCGTTTCTCAGAAGATGGTATGTGGGGTCAACTCTCAGCTCTTGGTATCATCATGATTGCGATTTCATCCTCTTTAGTCATAGGTGTTACCCTTCTTGGCAATAAATTTTCACGCATTCATGCCAATTAACGAGGCTTCACTTTGAAGCCTCAACCCCCGCAAGATAACCACTTGAAAATGACCATTGAAGATTAAAACCACCGCATGGGCCATCTAAATTCATCACTTCACCACAAAAATAAAGTCCATGAACACGTTTACTTTGCATCGTTTTAGGCTCTATCTCTTTAAGTGACACGCCTCCTCTAGTAATCATGGCTCGCTTAAAACCATCATGACCTGTGACGGTTAAAGGGGTATTGGCGAGAAGCTTGATAAGCGTATCTTTTTCAACGCCTTTGAGTTTTGAGAAATGGGCACTTTCGCTGATATCAGCTAGTAAACAAAACGCTTTGGCCACAGAGGAGGGAAGCAGTGTTGTTAAAAGTTCTTTCATCGAAGAATCAGGCTTTTTCTCTGCTTCCTCTTTGAGATGCCCCCTTATTTGCTCTTCATTCAACCCCTTCAATAAGTTTATCAACAAAGGTACTTCACCATATTTTTCAAGTAAAGGGGTGATTTCTCGAGCAAAATCAAGCACCACAGGTCCTCTGATGCCATGCTCTGTAAAAATCAAATCGCCTATGGCACGTACCGTAACTTTGGGTAAATTGATGCGAATCTCTGCTTTAGCAATTGTATCGGCACGACAATTTTTAACCCATGTCTGCTTGACATGTAAGGGCATCATTGCAGGATAAAGAGGCGTTATCTGATGTCCTAACGTTGAGGCCATTTTAAAACCATCGCCATTTGCTCCTAATTGTGGATAACCAAGTCCTCCTGTTGCGATAATGACACAAGGCGCTTTATAGCTTTTTTCAACCGTATAAATGCCGCTGACTTTTCCCTCAATCACATCCACAGAAATCACTTTTTGCGAGCATAAAAGCGTGATGCCAAGCTCATCAATCGCTTTTTCAAAAGCGTCTATAATCGTAGAAGCATTATGTGTTACAGGAAAGATGCGTTGCCCATCAGGGGCGTGACTTTCAACTCCTAAGCTCTTAAAAAATGCCATCAAATCGTGATGGTTAAACGCTTCTAACGCTGTTGTCATGAAGCGTCCTTCTCTCCCGAAGCGTTCCATGAAAACTTCATTACTAAGGGTATTGCCAAGGTTGCATCGCCCACCACCCGTGGCTTTAAGCTTCGCACCAATCTGAGGAAGTTGTTCTAAGAGTAATACTTTCTTATCCCGCCTCGCCGCAGTAATAGCCGCCATTAAACCTGCTGCTCCCGCTCCTATGACAATAAGATCAAAGGTAGTATCTGGTACCAATAATAAGCCTTTTAACGTTTTTAGCATTATAACAAAGCTTCTATGTAAAGATAATTTCTCACTATTTGTATACGTATCGTATTTAACGTCACCATAAGTTTGCATATGCAATAATTGCATATGCAAATATTTTGGAGTTTCTATGAATGAATCCGTTCAAAACAGTATCGGTTTTCGCATTGCACGAACCGCAAATAAGATAAATCAAACCATTACATCTCTTTTGAGTGAAGATGGTATTGCGATAGAGCAAAGGATTTTACTAGAGATTTTATCGTCATGTGACCAAGCCAATCAGACCACATTAGCTACGATACTTAACAAAAGTGCAACAACCATTAGTCGAACCCTTGATTCCTTAGAAAAAAAAGGTTTTATCGTCAAAAAATCGATCAAAGGCGATAAACGTGTCAATGTCATTGAAGTTTCATCCCATGGAAAAGCAATTTTAAAGAGTACTGAAGATAAAGTCATAGCCTTTCGAAACACCATCGCTCAAAAACTAACTCTTGAAGAAAAAGAGCTTCTTTTCTCCTTGTTAGATAAATTATCCTAAGGCCTTTTATGCATCACGGACATCGAAATATTCCACAAAAAGTCACTGTTTTTGCAACCTTTCTTGCTTTTATGGGTATGGGTGTAGTCGATCCCATCCTTCCTGATATTGCGCAGCACTTAGGGGCTACGAGTTGGCAAGTTGAGCTCCTTTTTACCACTTATATCTTCATGATGGCACTCATCATGATTCCTGCAGGAATACTCGCAAGTAAATTTGGTGATAAAAAGATTATGGCGATGGGTCTTGGTATGGTCTCAATCTCCGCTCTATTATGTTCTACGGCGCAAAATATCAATACTTTAGCACTCTTTCGTGCGATGTGGGGATATGGCAATGCGCACTTTTTTGCTACCGCACTCATTCTGCTTATCGCCCTTTCAAGTGACCAACACAAAGCGATTGGTCTTTTTGAAGGCTCCATCGGATTTGGCATTGCTTCAGGACCTCTTTTGGGTGGTTTTGTAGGGCAATACTCTTGGCGTTATCCTTTTTTAGTGACAGGCGCTTTAACCTTTCTCGCCTTTGTATTGGTCATTTTCTTTGTGCAAGAACCTAAAGAGAAAAAATCCCATAAACCAGCCGGTATCAAAGAGCTCAAAGCACTTTTTAAAGATGCTAAGTTTCTTAAAATCGCTGTTGCCGCAATGTTATATTATTATGGATTTTTTGTGGTTTTAGCCTATTCGCCGCTCGTCATTCACATGAGTCCTATTGAAATTGGCTTGCTCTTTTTTGGATGGGGATTGGCACTTGCGATTGGCTCGGTTTTTTTGAGTACCAAATTAGAGCGCTACTGGCATGCTAAAAAAATTATTCCTGCCACTCTTTTATGCTTTATGGCAGTTTTGATTTTACTCATGAGTGCCAATTCATTGTCGTTTATGTCATTTTTGATTGTCTTAAGTGGTCTGCTCTCAGGTATCAGTAACTCGCTCTTTACAACGTATGTCATGCAAAGCCATTTTGAGCGCAATATCGTCTCAGGTGGATATAATTTTTTACGTTGGACAGGCGCTGCATTAGCACCCATTGCCTCAGGATTTATCGGTGAGACCTTTGGCATGAAACTGCCCTATCTTGTGGCGGCACTTTTAGCGCTTCTTTCATTCATTATCGTTAGGCATACGGCTAAGAAATACGGCTAAAATAAAGAACCATCTTGAAAGATGGTTCTTGTTAACGCAGTTTATTGTTGATAAATCTTACGGTTAAGAAAACAAAGATTGAGAGGATAATCATAACACCAGCAACTGGTGCTGAGTACTGCAAGCCAAAGCTCGTGAAACGATCATAAATCAGAACAGGTGCTGTCATCGGATGATAGACTAAAATGACCACCGCGCCAAATTCACCCAGCCCTCTTCCCCACATCATCAAACAACCATTGACGATGTCTTTTTTGGCATTGGGCAAAGAGATAGCAAAAAAGACTTTCAGTGGACTTGCTCCTAAAGTACGGGCCACTTTTTCCAATTTTACGTCAACTTTTTTAAACCCTTCTTTGGCACCATTGATAAGAAATGTGGCTGAAAGAAACATCATCGCTACCATGATTCCTGCTTCCGTGCCGATAAACTTAATGCCAAAAAAACTAAAAAATTCACCAATACTCCCACCCCCAAAAGCAACCAAAAGAGCAATTCCCGCTGCGGTATGAGGTATCATAATCGGAATATCGACTAACGTTTCCAAAAAAGATTTACCCCAAAAATCATACCGAGCGATTAAATACGCCAATGGAAGTCCCGTGATCAGTGCAAAGATAGTTGCAAACAAGGAGACTTTCATCGTCAGTATTACCGATGCACTGACATCGGCCTCACTCAAAGTTGCTACAAGAGTCGTGATATTATTGCCCACCAGCATTTTAAATAGAGGAAAACTCAGAAAAAACAAAATCACTGCACCCAAAAATATTAAAAGAGTTGTAAACCAATGTCTCATAGATACGTTACATCCTTTTTATTAAATCCAATCACAATCTTTTCACCCCTATCAATGGCACAGCCTTCATGCTCTCGTTTTAAGCTTTTAACAAAAAATTGATGCTCGCCTACGCCAATAAAAAGTTTAAAGTGATCTACGATACCCATGCACTCATCCAATTTCCCCTCAAAAATATAATCACACGCCAAATCATTCTCTTTAGAGACTAAGATATCATTGGGGTCGATAGAAAAAAGCCTTGTTTCATCGCTTTGGAGCAGAGCTCCTGGTAAGATATTTTTAAAACCTAAAAATTCGGCTACTTTTAATGATGCGGGATGTGAGAGCACTTCATTGGCAGAGCCTACTTGTTGCACTTTACCATCCATCACGATAGCAATGCGATCTGCTAAGTATGAGGCTTCTCTAAAATTATGCGTGACATGTAAAGTGGTCAAGCCGTAACGTCTATGAATGTCTTTGAGAAATTTCATAATGGCATTACGAAACGTAGGATCAATCGCACTAAGAGGTTCATCTAAAAGTAAAATTTTAGGTCTCGCGTAAATCGCTCGTGCGATAGCAACACGTTGTTTTTCACCTCCCGAGAGATTATCGATACGTCTGTCTATAATCTTTTCTAAGCCTAGAAAAGAGATTAAATCTTCAAGTAATTCTTGTGCATTTTCAATGTGTTTGTACCGCCCTGCATAGAGGATATTTTCCCTGACATTCATGTTGGGAAACAGTGCAAAATCTTGATAGACAAAACCTACTTCACGATTTTCAGGAACCAAACGGGTAATATCTTTATCATTAAATAAAAGCTTTCCACCCACATGATGCAATCCTGCAATGGATTCTAAAATCACTGTTTTACCGGCACCACTATGGCCCAAAATAACAAAGTATTCACCCTCACCCACATCAAAGCTAATATCATGAAGGTGAAAGGCCCCTACATCACATGTAAGGGCTTGAAGGCAGAGAAAACTCATTTTTTACCTAAGATAGAAGCATCTCCTGTAATGATAGGAGGGTTCATCGCATCTTGACCATTTTTCTTCATGATCGCTTGTCCTTCAGCCGAAAGCACAAAGTTAACAAATGCAATAGCGCCTGCTTTATTGACAGGGGATGTTTTGTTTTCAAATACGGTGATACCATAAACCATTGGAGCACCTTTTTGCTCTACAACTTGGCCTGGTTTTTTGCCATCAATGTTAAACGAAACTTCTGAGTATACATCATCATATTTAGCACTTTTAAGAGAAACCGCTTCGGGTAGTGTCACATATTTAAGGTGGTGTTGATCCGCAACAGATTTGTAGATGTAAAGATAATCATATTGACCTGCTTCTAAAAGGCCTAACAAGTCTGTCTCTTTGGGTCTTACCACTACTTTTTTACCATTCTCTTCGCCTACTTCATAGTGGTCACCGTAACCAAAAATTTTACTGTAAAGACCTGGTTTCAAATAAAACTTCTCCGCTAGCATCGTTACAAGCATTGAACGGTAGCCGCATGGGTCAAGATTTGGGTTAGAATGTCCCACTACAACGCCATCTTTTAAGAAAATATCTGGCCAGTTTTTGCCATTGATCTCCTTAGCAAACTTTGACTTGTCAGTATAAGCAAGTACCATTTCATTGGTTGCAAATTGGGCATTAAATTTTGCGTGATTAGGAATCAACATCGTATCAATGACTTTATAGTCCGCACTTGCCATAACATCAGCAGATTTCCCAAGGTCAGTCACTTTACGAGCAGCGGCAACGCTACCACTTGGCTCACGTTGAACATCGTATTGAGGGTACTTTTCTTCAAAGACCTTCTCTATTTCAGCAAACGGAACAGATAAACTGCCTGCATGAAAAACCACTACAGGCTCTTTCGCCATCAACATACTCAGTGCCAATCCACTTAACAACAACATTTTTCTCATTTATTCTCCTTATTAAGATATGTATTTCTAGCATATTTCTCATTACAACGGTTACCAAAACGCATAGAATAAAGCCCGTTTAAAGCGAAGATAGTGCTTTTTTTAAACGCTTGATAAAGGTATTCTACATTACGTTTATAGCATAAAAATAGCCTTAGTAAAGTTTTACTCTTTAAACTCTTTTTTATTGCGCGGTTTTAAAAATAACTCTTTAAAACGTTCATTCGCATAATTTTCGATATCTGCTTGCAATTTACGGTAATTTTCGATGAACTCAAGAGCAACAGGTGTCAGTGTTGTCCCCGCATCTTCACCACCGCCTTGTCTTGTTTGCACCATCGTATCATTGATATTCTTTTGTAAAATCTTAATATGCGTCCATGCCTTTTTATAATTCATCCCAATACGCTCAGATGCCCTTGCTATGGAGCCTTCTGATTCTATGAGCTCCAAAATCTCTGTTTTTCCTTTACCAAAAAGAAGCTCACCTTCGGCATTTTCAATCCACGTCTTGGTTTTGACATAAAGGCGTGGCCGTTTTTTTTCGGTAAAACATCCCAAACTACAATAGGTCACATCAATGTTTTTTTCCTTCAGTGTTCCTCTGATTTTTTTAAGTCCAATGCCTGCTGCTTGAGTACGGGCATTTTGACATGACACACGATTTTTGTCATCTAAGAAAGGAGTAAGGCGGTTAAGTGCTTCCATATCAAAAATACCCCCTTCAACCTTTCCAAATTGTCCTAAATCACAGTTATCAATGCGTATTTCCATCGACTTAGCACAATCACCAACTTCTCGAATAGGACATTTTAACTTGGCTGAAATTTTGTAAGCATCTGAACAACCAAGCTTACCCTTTTCATTAAGATATTTTTTGATTAGCTCTTCCATTTCAGACATAAATCCTCCTTGGATGGCGGTAAACATTCATCGTATCCCCTCGCACAAAGCCTATAAGTGTTAATCCAAATTTATCTGCAATCATCAAACCTAAGCACGTTGATGCTGTACGAGAAGCAAGAATTGGGATTTGGTGCATCACCGCTTTGGCTACCATCTCAGAAGAGAGTCTGCCACTCACCATTAGAAAAGAGTTAGTCACATCAACCCCTGCCATTTGCGCTTTGCCAACTACTTTATCGATGGTGTTGTGCTGTGCAATATCTTCCCCAATAAAAAATGTTTTTTCATCGGTAAAGAGTTTTGCAGTATGCACACACCCTGTTTGCTCATACAAAGGACATTCCGTATAAAACTGCCCCATTTCTTTGCACAAAAGCTCTGCACGTATACTAAAATCACTTTTAATGACTTTCGCTTCAATCGCTTCGGGGTCAATATTGGCCGTCATACTTTTACCACAGCCGCTAATGACAACACCTTCAGCATTGAGTTTTTTAATATTTTTTTCATTGACTTTTGCTTCAATATCCACACGCATACCGTCATTTAGAAGTTTGATCGAAGAGACATCACTAAAGTGTTCAATAATGTTTTCGCTCATTAAATAACCAATCGCTAACGCTTCTTGATCCACAGGTGTTGCCATCACAGCACCCACTTTATTACCATTGACATAAAGCTCTAATTTAATTTCACGAACCAGCGTATCTTCTCGCTCAAACTTCTCTTTACCTTTAATCTTCGTAATGATTGTTGAATAAACGGCTTCCATAGGTTTTCCTCAAAATACTATGCCAAATAGGCATATTTATCGTCAAAAAAATTGTAGCGTACTATTCTTAAAATAGTACGCTACTTATTCGTTTGGTAATTACACTTTACCTTGTTTTTTAAGCTTGCGATACCAAGAACTATGAAGGATTTTAACCTCTTCTTCTTCCATGTATCCATTAATAATGCTATGTACTGCACCTTTAATAGCAAATACTGCCATATAG
>JAQUVE010000028.1 GCA_028693565.1 Sulfurospirillaceae bacterium
CATTTATTTTATCTTGCCTAAAATAAATATGGTACAAATTTTCGCGGAAGAACTAGGTATCACCCTTCCTGAATTTGATCTTGTGACGGAAGGTGGCTTACTTGTAGGGGGTGCATTCATTTTTTCTATTTTGGCAGTTACACTTGTATCACAAAAAATAGGGCGTGCATGAAAAACGCGTTATTTGTCCTTTTTTTTCTCATAAATTCTACAGTGTTAATCGCGAGCAATACCGCTCAAAAAATCAACGAAAAAGCTAAAAGTCTTGAGGACACGGCGAAAATAGAGCAAAAGTTGCATGGTAAGTTGCAAGATATTGCCAATGAAATTGTCAATGAAGAAAAAAATATAGAAAAAATTAAACATATGGTTGAAGAGCTTGCAAAAAATATTTCAGAGTCGCAGGAGACCATACAAAAAAAATACCAATACCTTGAAAAATTGACACAAGACACGCAAATGCTCTCTTCATTGAAAAAAGATTTGGAAGATAAAATTATTAAAATTATCGCTGAAGATTTTTCTTTTTATTTGATTTCAGATAGTGGCTATGTAGATAATGAAGATGGTATTTTAGTGGATGATGTGCTTCAAAAGATGGATATTATTATTCGAAAAGAGCTTGGAAAGTTGGCGACAGATTATAAGCAAGTGAATGAGCAAATTTACTCACAAACAAATGAAGTAAAAAGTATTCGTCAAGAGATTCAAAATGCAAAAAATAAAAAAGAAGAGTTGATCGCATTGGAAAAAAAACGTGAAAGCTCTATTGCAAGTTTAAATGCCAAAAAAGTAGGCTATAAAAAGCAGTTAGATGACTTGCAAAAAGAGAAAGAAGAAATACGTATTACTCTTGAAAAATTGAAAATTATTAAAATTCAAGAAGATAATAAACTTTTAGCCGAAAAAAATGCTCGTAAAGAGAATGCTAAAGGAAATGTTGGAAATTCTGGTATAAGACAAATTGGCTCCTCCTATCAAAATAGTAATGTAAAAAAATATGTGGGTGAGCGAACGATTGCTCCATTAGATAGTTTTACAGTAAAGCGTAAATTTGGAGACTATGTAGATCCTATTTATAATATTAAAATTTTTAATGAATCTGTTGTTTTAGCTTCTACTATAGCAGATGCAACGGTTAAAAGTGTTTTAAATGGGAAAGTGATATTTGCGAAGGATACATCATCATTAGAAAAAGTAGTCATCATCGAACATAGCGATGAAATCTATACAATATATGCGCATTTAGATAAAATTGCACCAACGATTCAAGTTGGGCAAAAAGTGAAAAAAGGGTATATTATTGGACGTGTCACACATGATTTAACGTTTGAAGTGACGCAAAAGAATTTCCATATTGATCCGCTTGAATTAATCAGTACAAAGTAACTTTTTAGGTCTTTTAGGATAAAATAGAGAAGTTATCTGTGTGTTATGAAAGGTTTAGTAAATGGAAAGAAAAAGAGTTTTAGTCAAGTTCTCTGGCGAAGCGCTTTCCGGTGATAATGGTTTTGGTATTGATACTTCAATTTTAAAGTTTATTGCGGATGAAATCAAATCGCTTGTAACCCATGGGATTGAAGTTGGTATTGTCATTGGTGGAGGAAACATTATTCGAGGAGTGAGTGCTGCACGAGATGGGATTATAAAACGTACAAGTGGCGATTATATGGGAATGATGGCAACTGTTATCAATAGTATTGCTATGCAAGAAGCACTTGAACATGTGGGTATGGAAGTGCGTGTTCAAAGTGCCATTAAAATGGAAGCAATTTGTGAAACATTTATCGTAAGGCGAGCACAGCGTCACTTTGAAAAAGGTCGGATTGTCATATTTGGAGCGGGTACAGGAAATCCATTTTTTACAACGGATACTGCTGCAACACTTCGTGCAATTGAAATTGGTGCGAATATGATTATTAAAGCTACCAAAGTTGATGGTGTTTATGATAAAGATCCAAAACGTTTTGCTGACGCACAAAAATTATCTGAATTAACATATGATAGGGCAATGGATGATAATATTAAGGTCATGGACGATACTTCTATCGCTTTGGCCAAAGATAATAATTTGCCAATTGTCGTATGTAATATGTTTGAAAAAGGCAATTTACTAAAAATTATTGAGGGTAACTTATCGGGTTGCTCAATCGTTAGAAATAAATAAGGAAATAAAAAATGAGAATTGAAGAAACAATCGCAAAAGCATTATCATTGGTAGGACATGATAGATATAAATTGGTTTTAATGACATCAAAGCGAGCAGAGCAATTGGCTAATGGTGCTGAACCACTTATTAAAGCGGATAAAAACAAGCAAAAGTTTACAGACATTGCACTGCTAGAGATTGCTGAAGGTAAAGTGAAACTAGACTCAATTTTAGATGTTTAGTAGTTATAACATTGGAAGAGTTAGTTGAAATTGTTAAGGAGTGTAAACAAGCTGATCAAGCTGTAAATCTCCTTTACAAATATACCAAGAACACCGAAAATATTGAAAAAGCAGTTGCTTTTACTATCGAAAAGCATACGGGCCAGTATCGAAAAAGTGGCGAAGAATACGTTATACATCCTCTGCTGGTTTGTGTTTTTGTAGCCTATCTCGGGGGTGATGAAGCAACGATTATCGCTGGTCTCTTGCATGATGTTGTGGAAGATACATGCTGTTCTAATGAAGAGATAAAGGCGATGTTTGGTGAAGAAGTAGGGCATTTAGTTGATGGGTTAACTAAAATTATGAAGATCCGTGATGTTGAACTCATCCCATCTTCTTCCAATGAACGCCTTGTTGCTTCTGCCTTAACATTTCGTAAAATGTTGATTGCTTCCATACGTGATGTACGGGTTTTGGTCGTAAAGTTGTGTGATAGATTGCACAATATGCTTACACTTGAAGCATTAGATGCAATGAAGCAAAAACGTATTAGTGAAGAAACATTAGTTGTTTATGCTCCGATTGCGCACCGACTAGGTATCTCTTCCATTAAGAATTTATTAGAAGATTTGAGTTTTTATTACGTGATGCCCAATGAATATGGCAAAATTGATAGTTATATTAAAGAGCACGGACAACAACTGCAACTTCGTCTCAATCATTTTATCTCTAAAATTCAACATTTAATGCTAAAAGAAGGGTTTATAGAGAGTGATTTCACGATACAAAAACGTATCAAACATTACTATTCTATTTATTTAAAAATGCAACGAAAAGGCGTCTCTATTGAAGAGATTCTTGATTTGTTAGCGATTCGAATATTGGTACGTACCCCCATAGATTGTTATCGAGCGCTTGGGATTATCCATCAGCATTTTAATCCTTTGATTTCACGCTTTAAAGACTACGTAGCGATTCCAAAAGAAAATGGTTACCAGACAATCCATACAACGGTTTTTGATGATAAATCAATTGTTGAATCACAGATTCGAACCTATGATATGAATAAAACGGCAGAATATGGTGTAGCAGCACATTGGAAATATAAATCTGGTGGACTTAACCCTAAGCTTGATTGGTTAAATGATTTAAACGAACAAAATGATGATGTTGAAAACATAGAAGATTTTTATGCGTTGGCAAAAGATAATTTGTACAGTGAAGATATAGCCGTTTTCTCACCTAAAGGTGACATTTTTACGTTGCCAAGAAGTGCTACTGTTTTAGATTTCGCCTATGAGGTTCATACTGAAGTTGGAACCTATGCAGATGAGGCATATGTTAATAAACAAAAGGTTCCCCTTTTAACTGAGCTTAAAAATGGAGATATTGTTAAGGTCGTTACTTGTAAAGAACCAAAATATCGTTGTAGTTGGGTTAATAGTGTTAAAACTGGCAAAGCTCGCAGCGCTATTCAGGCAAATTGTCGACAAAAGATAAAAGAGATTAATCATAAAGCTGCAATCAAAATTCTTTCGTATGTTTTCAGTGCTCCAGAGCTACGCATTGTATCGTGGTTAGAGAGTGAAATATTGACCAAAAAAATCTTTAAAGCAACGTATGATTCTATTTATTTACAGGAAATTGTGAATATTTTAAAAGAGCACGCCCATCACGATACACTTTTATTTCCTTTGTTAAAAAAAGATCGTTATAAAATCAAAAAACAGAAGTTTGAAAATATCGTGATTTATTCTAATCACAATATCGCAAATGTCTATTTTGATTATTGTTGCCACCCTAAACGTGGAGATGACATAGTAGGTTTTAAACGAGGCAATGATGTTTTTGTCCACCACAAACTATGCGAACGCGCTGCTTCTTTGATGGAAAGTAATGAAGAGCCAATGGTGTTTTCAAAATGGACTAGAGAAGCGCCTGATCGTTATAAATTAATTGTAAGTTTAGAAAACAAGAAGGGCTCTTTAGCGGCATTTCTGTTATATTTGGCTAAAATGCAGATTAATCTAGTGACAATAGAGCTTGGAAAAGCTGAAGATGAAGGGCATGCGGATTATTTTGAGATGATTATTGAACTTCCTGATAAGAATATAGACTCCATTCGAGCTAATCTCAAAGGTAAATATAGAGTCATTCAATTAGTATCGGTTAACGATGCATATAAATCAGAAAAATAATGAAAAGAGTTAAAAGGATAGGTGAATGGTTGAGAAGGCTTTAAAAGAGATTCAGCGTGGTGTAAGTGAGATTATAGACGAAGAGAGACTCGTTACGCTGTTGAAAAACTATTTTGAAAAAGGTGAAACCTATTTTGTTAAAGCTGGGTTTGACCCAACGGCACCTGATTTGCATTTAGGCCATACCGTTTTACTTCAGAAAATGGCTATGCTTCAGAAATTTGGAGCTACGGTGCAATTTCTTATCGGTGATTTTACAGGCATGATTGGTGATCCTACTGGTAAAAATGAAACGCGAAAAAAGTTAACTCGAGAGATCGTTTTAGCCAATGCTCAAAGTTATAAAGAACAAGTTTTTAAAGTACTTGATCCTAAAAAAACTATAGTGATGTTTAATTCCGAATGGATTGAAGCCTTAGGAGCAAATGGACTTGTTGAGCTGACGACGACGTTTAATGTGGCTCGTATGCTTGAACGTGAAGATTTTGAAAAACGCTATAAATCACAAACACCAATTTCGATTAGTGAATTTTTATATCCACTATTGCAAGGCTATGATAGTGTGGCTATGAAATGTGATATCGAGATGGGTGGAACTGATCAAAAATTTAATCTTCTAATGGGTCGACATCTTCAGCGTGCTTACAATGTTGGTAAAGAACAAGTTGTTATCATGATGCCATTACTTGAAGGTCTTGATGGTGTTCATAAAATGAGCAAGTCGCTGGGTAATTATATCGGTGTTACTGATGTTGCAACGGATATGTTTGGAAAAGTTTTAAATATTAGTGATACATTGATGTGGCGTTATTATGAGTTATTGAGTATGAAAACACTTGAAGAGATTCAAGCGCTTAAAAATGATGTTGAAAAAGGTATTTTGCATCCAAAAAGCGTCAAAGAGATGCTCGCATTAGAGCTTGTAACCCGTTACCATAATGAAGCATTAGCACTAGAAGCACAAGCGGAGTTTAACCGAGTTCATGCTCAAAATGAAATACCTACTGATATTGAAATTTTTACCTATCAAGCTCCTCTATGGATCGCTAAAGCTTTAGTGGATTGCGGTATGGAGTCTTCTACATCACAAGCCTGACGTGACATAAAGCAAGGTGCTGTAAAGCTTGACCAAATTAAAGTTGAAGATGAACAATTACAACTTGAAATAGGCGAATATATTGTACAAGTTGGCAAACGAAAATTCGCAAAACTAAAGGTAGAATAATGTCTTTGAACCCTCTTAAAATTGGCAAGTATACACTTGAGTATCCTATTGTACAAGGCGGCATGGGGCTAGGTATTAGTTGGGATAAATTGTCTGGGACCGTTAGTTTTGAAGGGGGTCTTGGCGTTATCAGCACAGTTGGAACTGGGTACTATGACAACTCAAAATACAGTAAAAAAGATATAAGTTCTCGTCCTTTTGAAGTCGAAAATTTTTATTCTAAAGAGGGCTTAAATGCTATTGTGAAGAATGCTCGAAAAATCTGCGGCAATAAGCCACTAGCTGCTAATATCTTATATGCTATTAATGATTACGAAAGAGTTATTAAAGATACATGTGAAGCAGGTATTGATATTATTATTACTGGTGCTGGGCTTCCCACAAATATGCCTGAATTTACAGCTGATTATCCAGATGTTGCGCTTGTTCCTATTGTCTCATCGGCTAAAGCCCTTAAAATTATTTGTAAACGATGGACACAACGCTACAACAGACTTCCTGATGCTATTGTTGTTGAAGGGCCACTTAGCGGTGGACATCAGGGGTTTACATATGAGCAGTGTACTTTGCCTGAATACCAATTAGAGAGTCTTATCGGACCTATCAAAGAGGAAATTAAACAATGGGGCGATTTCCCATTGATTGCTGCGGGCGGTGTTTGGGATCATGATGATATTATCAGAATGATAGAACTTGGTGCTGATGGTGTACAAATGGGAACGCGCTTCATTGGGACGCATGAATGCGATGCCGATGATAATTTTAAAGATGTTATTGTAAAGTCAACACAAGAGAGTATCAAATTATTTAAATCTCCTGTAGGTTATCCTGCGCGTGGTGTTCGCACAAATTTAATACAGATGGTTGAAAAAAAAGAGGGGCCTGCTATTAGGTGTATTAGTAATTGCGTGAGCCCATGCCATAGGGGACAGGAAGCAAAAGAAGTAGGGTATTGTATTGCTGATCGTTTATCCGATGCATATTTGGGGAAAGTGGAAACAGGGCTCTTCTTTACAGGTGCCAATGGGTATAAACTCAATGAAATTATCAGTGTAAAAGAGTTAATAGCAAAGTTGGTATATGGAGAAGAGCATTAAAATACTGTTTTCTTTATTGTTTTTTGGGGGCATGCTTTTTGCAGGCACCAATTATACGAAACAGCTTGAAACCTATGATACGCAAATGCGTAATGCAAATGGTGACGAGATGCTACGTGTATTTCATGGGCTCAAAAGTATTTATATTCATTCCATAATTACCAATGATGATAGTTTAAAAAAAGAGACGTTGGTACGTTTAATTCAATGTGCTCGAGTTCTTAAAATTGATGCAAGTAAATATGAGTCAGAATTATCGGTGATGAATAAAAGTACATTGCAGTCACCAAAAGTTAAAGAAGAGATGGTTTTTCAAGCTCCAAAAAAGACAGAACCTATTCTGAGCCGAGAGAAACCAAAGAAAATTTATAATGATAAAACCGTTTTACATAATGTAGTAAGTAATAATGATGAAATCGTACTCGAATTTGATGATGAAATAAAAGAAAATACTATTAAATCTTTCGTGCTTAAAAGTGCTAATAGTTATAAACAAGTATACGATATTCCCTCCATCATTCTATCGACACCTAAAATTTCTACCCCTAAAAAATTGCAAAATTTACGGGTGAGCCAGTTTAGTAAAGAAACCATTCGTGTTGTCATGGACAATCCCGCTCCTTTTGATTCTACGTTATCTGTAGAAGGTTATAAAGTCGTTATATCGTTAAGCCCTCAAAATATAACCAAAAAAACAGCATCCCCCAAAAATACCGTCATGGATAAAACGGCGGCATCAAAAAGCTCTGCACCTCAGCCACCTATGAAAAAAACGATCCATAGAGATAAAGTTATTGTCATTGATGCTGGGCATGGAGGAAAAGATGCTGGAGCCATTGGATACAAACAGAAACAAGAAAAATACCTTGTTCTTGATATTGCACAACAATTAGCAAAAGTGCTCAAAGAGCGAGGATATAAAGTTTATTTAACAAGAAATCGAGATATCTTTATTAATCTACGAGATCGTACAAAAATAGCTAACGACAAAAATGCTGATCTGTTTCTTTCTATCCATGCTAATGCTGCGCCTAATGAGCAGAAACAACTTTCGATGAAAGGGCTTGAAACGTTTTTTCTCTCTCCTGATCGTTCAGATCGTTCTAAGAATGTAGCTGCATTAGAAAATAAGTCAGATATGGAAGATATGAATTATTATTCTAAAGAGACATTTTTAAATGTATTAAATCGTGAAAAGATAGTACTCTCCAATAAAGCCGCAATAGATATCCAAAAAGGAATGTTGCATAGCGCTAAACAGAAATATGATGTTGATGATGGAGGTGTAAGAGAAGCTCCCTTTTGGGTTTTAGTTGGAGCAACAATGCCTTCTGTATTGATCGAAGTAGGCTATATTACTAATCCTGAAGAATCAAGCAAGCTTTTTAATCTAAGCTATCAAAGATTACTTGTTGAAGGTATTAGCGATGGCATCGATAAGTATTTTGTTAACAATCCTTAATAAGTTTACCTAGAAGCATAGCCTCTTTTTTAAAATAGTTTGCCCATTTTTTTACAAAAGATGGGTCTGTATGTGCAAGATAGATTTCAACAACTCTTTTATCTTTTTCAAACCGAGGCAGTGATGAAAATTCAAGTTCTTGTGGTAAATTTTGCATAATCTCAATTAAATCATTCTCGGAAGATTCTATTTTAAAGGTTATACTATAACGTTTTGTTTGGCTTGGGAAGTGGGTATCCAACGCTTTCGTGATCATAGGCCATGCCATAGAAGGAAAGCCTGGTGTAAAAAAAAAGCGGTTAAAGAGTTGAAAGCCTGGAACGTTATTAATAACATTAGGAAGTAACGTTGCATTAGGTGGCAAGTAGGCCATTTGAATACGATGAGGATAGGCTTCATCCCCAAATTGTGTCTCAATGAGCTCTTTTGCCTCTCCATGAAGCACTAATGGCTGTGCTGTAAAGACATCACTAGCTATTTGACGTGTTAAATCATCTGGTGTTGCGCCGAGTCCTCCAAAACAAAACATCACACTTTTGGGGTCTGCTAAAATGGTATTGAAGCAATTTTGGATAAGATAAGGTGTGTCATGAATAACAAAATTAGCCACATGCGAGAGCCCACGATTGCGCAGTTCAGTGTTAAAGAAGGTAAAGTGTTTATCTACTCTACGACCATTGAGCAGTTCAGTGCCAATGATCACAGAGTAGAAGTGGTGCATCGTCTTAAATTTTACTTTTGATATAGCTATCCATTTCAGCTACAATTTCTTCTATGCTACGTTCGCCATTGATTTTATGTAATAAATCTTTAGCCGCATAAAATGTTTGAATACCCCGTAATGGCTCTGTATAAACTTTCATACGATTGTTAAAGACTTGTACATTATCGTCAGCCCCTCTTGCTCGACCTAAAACACGCTCACATGCAACTTGTTCGCTCACTTCGACTTCAATAACAGAGATAAGCTCAACACTTGACTCTTTAGAAAGAAGCGCATCAAGGGCGCGCATTTGTTCATCTGAACGAGGAAAACCATCAATTAAGATAACATTTTTTGGACTGTTTTTGATAGCACTTATGATTGTATTGATAACAATATCAAGAGGAACAAGGTTCCCAGCACTCACAAACGAATCAATAGTTTTACCAAGATCGCTGCCACTAGCTACTTCATCACGTAATAATTCGCCAGTAGAATAATGTGCGATACTTTCGTAGTTATTATGAGCAATTAAACTTGCATCCGTTGTTTTTCCACTTCCAGGAGCGCCAATAATTAAAAATAGTTTCTTCACTACCAAATCCTTTTATTTAGTTTTTTCTCGAAGGCGAATACCAAGGTCTCTGAGTTGATCATTCTCTACAACACTAGGAGCTCGTGTTAGGAGACATTGTGCTTTTTGTGTTTTAGGGAAGGCAATAACGTCACGAATACTATCACTTTGAGTAATAAGCATCATGAGCCTATCAAGTCCAATGGCTAAACCACCGTGTGGAGGTGCGCCATATTTAAGTGCATCAAGTAAAAACTCAAATTTTTCATGAGCCTCTTCATCTGTTATGCCAAGAAGATTAAAAACTTTTTGTTGTATCTCTTTTTTATGAATCCTAATACTACCACCACCTAATTCTGTACCGTTTAGAACTACGTCATAGGCAATGGATTCCATCTCATCAATAGGGGTATTATCAATGTCTTTTGGCATGGTGAAAGGATGGTGAAGTGCTTTGACTTTACCATTTTCAACTTCAAACATTTCAAAATCAACAACCCAAACAAATTCAAATTTATCCTTAGGAATGATATTCATAGCTTCCGCTAAGAAGATACGAAACCGTCCCATATAATCTAAAACAAGTTTTTTCTCACCAGCGCCAAAGAAAATAGCATCACCAACATGGAGATCAGCAACATCAATAATCTTTTGGATATCTTCTTCGCTAAAAAACTTTGTCAAAGGACCTTTAAGACCTTCTTCTTTCATTTGAAAATAACCTAATCCTGAAGCGCCAAATTTTCTGACATATTCTTCAAACCCTTGCATTTGACGTTTTGAAAAGATGTTGTCGCCATTAGGTACTTTAAGGGCTTTAATACGATTTTTCTTAGGATCTTTTGCAATATTGCTAAAAATTTCGTTGGTACAATTAGCAAAAATATCAATCACGTCAACCATACTTAAATCATACCGAAGGTCTGGTTTATCAGAACCATATTTTTCCATAGCATCCTTATAACGCATACGGTTAAAAGGAATTTGAATCTCATGGCCACATGCCTTAAAGACATCTTTTAAAAGAGTTTCAGTCACTTTCATAACATCTTCTTGATCACAAAAACTCATTTCGATATCAATTTGTGTAAATTCAGGTTGACGGTCCGCTCTTAAATCTTCATCTCTGAAACATTTTGCTACTTGAAAATAACGGTCAAATCCTGCACACATCAACAGCTGTTTAAAAAGTTGAGGCGATTGTGGAAGCGCATAAAATTCACCGTTGTGAACGCGGCTTGGTACGAGATAATCACGAGCTCCCTCAGGCGTAGATTTCGTTAAAATAGGGGTTTCAACTTCCAAAAACCCTTGTGCATCTAATGAGTTTCGCACCGCAATAGTTGCTTTAGAGCGAAGTTTAAAAATATCATAGGATTTTTGGTTACGTAGGTCAAGGTAGCGGTATTTAAGGCGTACATCTTCGCCTACGTTATTATCACCTATGACAAAAGGAACAGTCTCACTGATATTTTCAACAATTAAATCATCAACAACGATTTCAATTTTACCTGTTTTAAGGCGAGGATTTTCCAAACCTTCACCTCTCGCTCTTACTCTCCCTTTAGCTTTTAAGACAAACTCATCTCTTACATGTGCTGCAATAGTATGTGCATTTTCACTGTCTGCAGGGTCACACACGAGTTGCACTAAACCTGATTTATCACGAAGGTCTATAAAAATAACACCACCATGGTCTCTATGGCTATTTGCCCATCCACATACGACGACTTCATCACCGATATTTGCTGTATCTAAATCTGTACAATAATGACTTCTCAATTGTTCCATTCCTAATAAAAGTCTTTTTAAAGGTAAGAGTATAGCTAAATGTTGCTTGTCTTTACTTTATTTTAGAAAGGATTAGTCAATAATGTGGTAGGATAATGTGTACAATATTATTTTCTGTAAGGTTCCAATGAGCTTAATTACCATTATTTCTCAACTTTTATTAATTGGTTTGGGTGTATTTTACTTAATACGTTCATTATTTCCCATTCATACGTTGATACAAGAATTATCAATGGGGACATTACGGAAAAAATGGACACTTTTAAGTTTACTTATTTATATTTTTATCATCTCTTATTGTGGTTTTGCATATAACCTTTGGCTGATACGTGAAGAGGCCAATCATCTCTCTTTTGCCATTACAATGATGCTACTTTTTGGTGGTATGTTTGCTTACTTGGTAGGTGATTTGGCGTTACAGACGATGACAGATATCAAAAGTTTGGCAGTTTTAAAGCACGAAAACATTACCGACGGATTGATGGGTATAAAGAATAGGCGTTATTTTGACCAACGTCTTAGTGAAGAAGTTGCTTTAGCAAAACGTTATAAATTGCCATTATCTGTTATTTTGATTGATATAGACTATTTTAAAAAAATAAATGATACGTATGGGCATAAAATAGGGGATGAAGTACTGATTAATTTAGCACAATTGATGGAAAGTGTAGCCCGTGATACAGATATTGTTGCTCGTTATGGAGGGGAGGAAATCGTCATTTTAACGCCCAATAGTAGTAAATCAGAAGCAGCAAACTTAGCTGAGCGTTTACGTATTGCAATTGAAAAAACAACAGTAGCAACTATTGAATCAACACAAGAGATTATTCAGGTGACTGCTAGTTTTGGAGTATGTGCGTTAAGCCCTATTATTACCGATCAAGAAGCCCTCATGGAAGAGGCTGATCAAGCTCTATATTTGGCTAAAAAATATGGTAGAAATAGAGTTGTCAGTAGTAATTGGTAAGAGGTAAACCTCTTACCAATAATTTAAAAACGAGTCAGTTTTGCTACGATATCATTAATGCTATCAGCAAAGAGCGAATACAAAAATGGTTCTAAATCTTTTGAATTGAAAGATGGTGCAATCCACTTGCCACCTTTTTGTTTAAAGTTCTGAGTGATGACTTCGTTATTGCTTCTTACAATGACTTCTATTTCAATTTCACCTTGAAGGTTTTTATCAAAATTTTTATCATTATAAACAAGTTCTATGTTTTTAATATAAACTTCAACGACCATTGAGGAGGCACGTGAAGTGGCATCTGTATTAAATCCAGCAAGATTTAAAGCATACTGCAAGCCTTCCGTATATTTGTCAGCAAAGTTGACATTACTATAAAGTGTTGCTAACTTTTCACTATTCTGTAAGAGATACCCAATACTCTCTTTATCAGATCTAACATCTTTGACAAAGCGTAAATAAATGGTCTTTTTATTTTTCGAAATGGGACCAGTATATTCAGCTTTATATGAGGCAAGATTAAGTGCTTCATTTTTATAAGTACAGCCACTGAAAAATAGTAGAGGCAACAAGAGAAAAAGGAGATGTTTCATAGACGATCCTTCGTAAAACGATGATTAATTCGGCGCGAATTATACCATAATCCTTGATTAATAAAAGAAACGATAGAATTGGTCACCATGAAAATAACCAATAAAAATAAACAACTAACTACCATTACTAAAGTGGGGCTTGTGAGTAAACCACATGATACAGCATTAGGCTCTTTTGTTGAAGAGATAAGCGTTGCATTGAAACGATATGGTGTGGAACTTCTCATAGAACACAAAAGTGCAAAGCTCTTTAATCTTGAAGGTGTGAGTTTTGAAAAAATGTGCCAAGAGAGCGATTTTTTAATTTCACTAGGAGGAGATGGCACATTAATCTCTTTATGCAGGCGAAGTTTTGCTTATGATAAACCTGTTTTAGGTATTCACGCAGGACAGTTAGGATTTTTGACAGATATTAAAACAAGTGAAATAAGCTCTTTTATGGATGCTATATTCGCTGGTAAGTATCGCATAGATACACGTATGATGCTTGAAATTTCTTTACACGTAAAAGGAAAAGTTGAAACATTCGTAGCATTTAATGATGTTGTTTTTTCACGGTCCAAAATTTCGCGTATGTCAACCATTAAAGCGTATATTGACGGTGTTCTATTTAATTCTTATTATGGTGATGGGCTTATCGTTTCTACGCCAACAGGATCAACTGCATATAATCTCTCGGCTGGAGGGCCTATTGTGTATCCTTTGACAGAAGCTTTTATTTTAACACCAATTTGCCCGCATTCCTTGACGCAACGACCTCTTGTGCTACCTGTTGATTTTGAAATTTCTTTTCAAAGTAGCGATGATACAGTGATTGTCATTGATGGTCAAGATACTTACAAAATGAGTGATGTTGATTTTGTGAGTATCAAAAATGCACATAAAGGGGCAAAGCTTATTCACAGCTTAACACGTAGTTATTTTGATGTACTTAAAGATAAATTGCATTGGGGAAATGTGTGATAGAACGACTTTTAATTAAAAACCAACTTTCATTTAAAGCATGCGATATTCAATTCAAAAAGGGATTGATTGTTTTTACAGGACCAAGTGGTGCAGGTAAATCCGTTCTAATGCAAGGATTATTATCACTTTTTGGTTATGGTGAACCTATGGCGGATATGATAGAATGTACAATTGAGCGACAACTAGGTTTAAATGAATTTGGTTTTGAAGAAGAAATGCCCAATATCTTTAAGTACCTTAAAACCAAAAGCGTCCGTTATTTTGTCAATGAACAAAACATCTCAAAAAGAGGGATGATGGAACTTTCTCGTACTTTTGTCAATTATCTCTCAGTGAAAGATAACAGTGAATTTGAAAATGAAAAGCTTTTAGTACTGCTTGATGGCGTGTGTGTAACCAAAAATCCTAGCCATCGTGATGAAGTTTTGAAATTTGAAGAAGAGTATCGTGCTTATAAGATTTTAAAAGAAGAGTTAGATGAACTTGAAGCTCAAGCGAAAAAAGTTGAAGAATTAAAAGAATTTGCACGGTTTGAAATTGCAAAAATTAATGAAATATCCCCTAAAATAGGAGAAGATGAAGAACTTTTAGCCTTTAAAAAATCACTTTCAAAAAAAGAAAAATTAGAACTTGCGCTTAAAAATGCTTCGGCTATTTTTAATGCGGAAGCTTATGTTTATGATGTATTGTCATTAACTGATGCATCCAGTACCTTTTTCGATGAGTGTATGAATGAACTTAGAGCTCTATTTGAAAAAGAAAGTGAGAAGCTTGAAGCATTGGATGAAATTGATGTGGAAGCGATGCTTGATCGTATCGAAAAAATAGCAGGGCTTAAAAAACGATATGGTTCTATCGAAGAGACACTAAAGCATCTAGAAAAAAGACAGCTTGAATTAGATAAGTATGAAAATATTGCTTTTGAGAAAGGTCAATTAACAAAAGAAGTAGCAGATAAATTGGTGAGTATTATGGAGCAAGCCCAGCAAATAAGCCGACGAAGAAAAGAAGCACTTCCTCTGCTTGAGGCAAAAATTAATGATTATCTGATGCAACTGTATATGCCTTCAATTTATTTGAGTATGGAAGAGGGCCCTTTGAGTTTACTAGGGGTAGATATTCTACGTGTTGAGCTTGGGAAAGTTGATTTAAAAAAAATAAGCTCGGGTGAATATAACCGTGTACGTCTAGCTTTTATTGCAACGCATAATCACTTCTTACAAGCTGATGGAGGTATCTTAGTATTGGACGAAATTGATGCAAATCTTAGCGGCAAAGAGTCCATGAGTGTTGCTAATGTACTTAAACAACTCTCAACAAAATATCAGATTTTTGCTATTTCACATCAACCACAACTCTCTTCAACAGCTGATATGCATTTTATCGTTACCAAAGGGATAAATCAAGAAAGTAATGTGCATTTATTGGACGATAATGCTCGTATATATGAGCTTGCGCGTATGATAAGTGGCGAAAATATTACTGATGAGGCAGTCGAATTTGCAAAATCTCTCATCAAGAGTAGAGATTTGTAACACCCTTTTAGCGCAATTTTTTTCTTCAACTAAAAATCATACAAATATCATACTGTTAAATTACGATGACCTCAGAGTTTTACATTATAGGAGGTTTTTATGCAAGCTTGGCAACAAGTTTACGCACCAATTGGTGGTAGTATAGGGTTATCTGCACTTGTAGCAGTGATTCCAATCGTTTTCTTCTTTGCGGCTCTAGCCGTATTTAGAATGAAGGGACATATTGCAGGAGCCATTACGTTGGCTTTAGCTACAGGTATTGCAATCGTTGCATTTGGTATGCCAGCCAATATGGCGTTTGCTTCTGTTGGATATGGTTTCTTATTTGGTTTATGGCCAATTGCTTGGATTATTGTGGCTTCAGTTTATCTGTATAAACTAACAGTCAAAAGTGGGCAGTTTGGTATTATTCGTAATTCTATTATTACCATTACAGAAGATCAGCGTATTCAAGTTCTTTTGATTGCGTTCTCTTTTGGTGCTTTCCTTGAAGGTGCTGCAGGATTTGGTGCTCCTGTTGCCATTACCGCTGGTATCTTGGTTGGCCTTGGATTTAATCCACTCTATGCGGCAGCACTTTGTTTGATTGCCAATACAGCGCCCGTTGCATTTGGTGCACTTGGTATTCCTATTTTGGTTGCGGGTAAAGTAACCGGTATTGATCCTTTTACCGTAGGACAAATGGCAGGTCGTCAACTACCTTTCTTATCAGTCTTAATTCCTATGTGGATTGTTGCAATCATGGATGGTTGGAAAGGTGTTAAAGAAGTATGGCCAGCAGCTTTAGTAGCCGGTGGTAGTTTTGCTTTATCTCAATTCTTTACATCAAACTTCATTGGACCAGAGTTACCAGACGTTACATCTGCTATTGTTTCTATCCTTGCATTATATTTCTTTTTGAAGTTTTGGAAGCCAAAAAATATCAAAAAAGGTGTTGTTTCAAAAGAACTTGAAGAAGAAACTAAAAAAGTGCATACCAGAGGTGAAGTTTTTAAAGCATGGTCACCATTCCTTATTTTAACTGTGATGGTAACGATTTGGACACTTAAACCATTTAAAGCACTTTTTGCAAAAGGAGCAGCATTAGCTGGTACGAACTTTACAATTGATTTTCCTTCCATTAGTAATTTAATCTATAAGATGACTCCTGTGGTTGATAAGCCAACTAATTTTGCTATTTCTTACACTTTTAACTCTGTTTCGGCAACAGGTACAGCGATTTTAGTGGCTGCGTTCATTTCTATGTTTATTTTAAAAATCAAGCCAGGTATGGCAATCCAAACTTTTGGTGAAACATTATTTGAGCTTAAATGGCCAATTATGACAATTGGTATGGTTTTAGGGTTTGCGTATATCATGAACTTCTCAGGCATGGCAACAACTATGGCATTGGTACTTGCTGGAACGGGTGTTATGTTCCCATTCTTCTCTCCAATCCTTGGTTGGTTAGGTGTTTTCTTAACAGGTTCAGATACGTCATCAAATGCACTTTTCTGTGGTATGCAAAAAGCAACTGCAGGTCAGCTAGGACTTTCTGAGACATTACACGTAGCAGCCAATACAACCGGTGGTGTTTGTGGTAAGATGATTTCTCCTCAATCTATCTCTGTTGCGTGTGCATCAGCAGGTCTTGTAGGACAAGAGTCTGATCTGTTTAGAATGACAGTAAAACACAGTATTGTTCTTGTATTGATAATGAGTGCAATGACAATGGCTCAAGCATATATTTTAACATGGATGATTCCATAAGATAAAAGATTTTACACAATTCTCTTTGGTAGCCATCAGCGATGTGGCTACCAATTCTAACGTTTCCTTCAATTTTTTTATGATAGAATTAATAAACATTGTAAAGATATAAAGTTTTTAATTGTTTATGTTTACTGCATTTTGAAGGATTCTCTCTATGGCAAAAGAAAAAATACTCATTGTTGAAGATAATAAAGCACTCTCAAAATTAATTGCTAAAAAAATGGAAGCCAACCCTCATTTTCAAGTGGATGTTGCTTATACATTGGCGATGGTACAGGAATTATTGGATGCTGGAAATGACTATTTTATCGCACTTTTGGATTTGAATCTCCCTGATGCACCTAATGGTGAAATCGTGGATTATATGATAGAGCAGAGAGTTCCTTCCATAGTTTTAACAGGGACGATGGATGAATCTGTGCGCAATACTATTTTGAAAAAAAATATTATTGATTATGTTTTCAAAGGCAATGTTGATGATGTGAATTATATTTTTTCATTGATTGAGCGATTGTATAAAAACAGAAATATTAAGATTTTAGTGGTAGATGATTCTATGGTAACTCGTGGACAGATCAAAGAGATGCTAAAGCAGCATATGTTTCATGTACTTGTAGCAGCGCATGGTGAGGAAGCTTTGGTTTTTTTAGAAGATAATCCTGATATTAAATTGATATTAACAGATTACACGATGCCTGTCATTAATGGTGTAGAATTAACCAAAGAAGTACGTAAAAAATATAATAAAAATGATCTGTCTATTATTGCGATGACAGCTTCAAGCGAAGAGCTTGTGGCTGCAAAATTTTTGAAAATTGGTGCCAATGATTTTATCAATAAGCCTTTTACAAAAGAGGGACTTACGTGTCGCATTAATAATTCTCTTGATGCCTTAGAATATATTGCTAAACTTAAAGAGATGGCACATAATGATTTTTTAACAGGTATCTATAATCGACGATATTTTTTTGAAGAGGCATTTTCTTATTTTCAAGAAGCCAAAAAAAATAAAGAGTCATTTGCCATTGCATTGATTGATATTGATGATTTTAAAAATATCAATGATACATATGGGCATGATGTTGGGGATAAAGTACTCAAAAATTTAGCGGAAACGTTAAAAAATAGCCTCAAAAGTGGCGACGTAGTTGCGAGGTTTGGTGGTGAAGAGTTTAGTGTGATTCTCAAAAATTGTACACAAAAACACGCATTAGAGTATTTTATTAAACAGGTTAATGCGATTTCAAAACAGCCATTTTTTATAGAAAATGGAAAAAAATTTAATTTTTCTGTTTCGATTGGGGTCGCATTTGAAGATGCAACAAGTTTTGATGCGATGCTTAAACAAGCCGATATAGCGCTTTATAGCGCGAAAAAAAATGGTAAAAATAGGGTTGAGGTCGCTTAATGATCATTGATACGCATTGCCATTTAGACGATAAACAATACAGTCAAGATTTAGATAGCGTAATTCAGCGTGCCTATGACAAAGGGATACAAAGGATTATTATTCCAGGTGCGGATAGTGATGATTTAATCAATGCTCAACGTATCGCCCATCAATATGAACATATCTATTTTGCAGCAGGGGTTCATCCTTATCATAAAGAACAATATGATGAAACGCTTTTACGGGAATTTTTGAAGGATGACAAATGCATTGCTGTAGGCGAATGTGGTTTGGATTATTATCGGTTGCCTGAAAATGAAGATGAAAAATTGCGTGAAAAAGAGGAACAAAAAGTCATTTTCGCGCAACATATCGCACTTGCAAAAGAAGTTAAAAAACCTTTGATTGTCCATATCAGAGAGGCAAATGAAGACAGTAAACGAATATTGCTAGAGAATAATGCCTATGAAGTAGGAGGTGTCTTGCATTGCTATAATGCCTCTAAACATTTATTAGAATTAAGTGAAAAAGGTTTTTATTTTGGTGTTGGCGGTGTACTTACTTTTAAAAATGCCAAAAATTTGGTGGATGTTTTGCCTTTAATTCCCAAAGATAAATTGCTTTTAGAAACAGATGCTCCCTATCTTACCCCGATGCCTTTTCGAGGACAAAGAAATGAGCCAGCTTATACTGCTTTAGTCGCAAAGAAGATGGCAGAGCTTTTAGCGGTAGATGTAACAGAAATTCACAATTTAACGTCTGAAAATGCTTTTAAACTCTTTAAAGGTTTGAGAAAGTGAACTTAAGGTAAAATCTAATAAATCAATAAGAAAACTTACTTCAAAGGAGCTGCATGCTAAAAAGGATTATCATCATTCTTTTTGTACTTTTTCAAAGTCTCCACGCTTTTTTAAACACGGACAATAACTATGAAAAACAGCTAGCAGTTCTCAAAAACTTCGATATTCCAGCAAACTGTTTAAAAGACTCCATCTTCATTAGTATGAAAGAAGATTTAGAAGTTTATAAAACAAAACACTTTTTGCAAGACCTTGAAAATGGCGATCGTTTTGTCCCTGTACTTCAAAAAATGATGCGAGAAGCTGGTATCCCTGTTGAATTTTTGTATCTTGCTATGACTGAATCGGGTTTTAGCCCCAATGCTTCATCTTCTGCTCGTGCGTCAGGCTTGTGGCAGTTTATACCTTCAACAGGCAAATTGTATGGGTTAGTCGATAATCGTTTTATTGATGAACGTAAAGATCCTGTAAAATCTACTGAAGCAGCTATTTTATATCTTAAACGCCTGCATGGAATGTTTGATAAATGGTATGTCGCAGCATTAGCGTATAATTGTGGCGAAGGAACGGTTTTAAAAGCCATTGCCAAAGCGGGGACGGACGATATTAATGTTCTTTTGGACGAAAATAAAAAGTATCTTCCCAAAGAGAGTAGGCTTTATATCCGTAAAATTTTAATGATGAGTTTTATCTCTAATAGTACAGGATTTATGCTTGACCATGAATCAGAATACCTTTTAAATCGTGCGAATAATGCAACGTTTATTAAAGTAGAAGTCAACAGTGGTACGCTTTTAAAAGATGTTTCTGATAGTATTGGTATTTCATTAAAAGAGTTAAAAGCCTATAATCCTCAGTTAAAACAAATTTTTACCTCTCCCATTAATGCCAAAAGCTATCTTTATATCCCGCAAGATCGTCAAGTAGCATTTTCACAAAATTTTGATCGAAGCAAAAGTGGTGGCAAGTATGATATTTATGTTGCAAAAAGAGGTGATTCTCTTTATAAAATAGCTAAAAAATATGGCATTAGTAGCGAAGCAATCATGCAGTTTAATAGTCTTAAAAATTCTTATATCAAACCTAAAAGCGAACTTATTATCCCTCTTTCAGTACATCCCACACCATCTGTCCCATCTTTATCCTATAAGATTAAAGCAGGTGATACGATGGAGTTAGTAGCCAAACAGTATAATATTTCAGTGGATGCCCTCATGAAAGCAAATCACAAAAAAGAGACATTTGTAAAAGTGGGAGAAAGCATTGTCATTCCAAAGAGTTACTAGCTTTTGTTCGTTTTGTATTGTACTGTTTTTGTTTGCAGGTTGTGCTTCAAAAAATAGCTACAATTATGCTCCCTCAGTTAGCTCCACATCGGGTAAGTCAGGCGCTATTATAGATTCTCCAAATATGCACCGAGCCACTATGCGGCCTTACACCATTGATGGCAAGACATATTATCCTACAATGGTGAGTGTTGGAGATTATTTTAGTGGTGTAGCGAGTTGGTATGGAAAAGATTTTCATGGTAAGAAGACTTCCAATGGGGAAGTGTATAATATGAATGATATGACTGCTGCACACAAAACACTTCCAATGAATACAATGCTTAAAGTAACCAATCTTAAAAATAATCAAAGCGTGGTTGTACGTGTCAATGATCGAGGCCCTTTTGTGGGAAGCCGTATTATCGATCTTTCTTATAATGCTGCAACACGCCTAGGATTAGTTGCGCAAGGAACAGGGCCAGTAGGTCTTGAAGTGATTGGTTTTTCAGGTATTATAACACCGGCTGGAGTGGCACCACAACAAAGTGTTGAGATGTCTGATTATTTTGTTCAAATTGGAGCCTTTAAAAATAAAGATGGTGCCTATCGCTATGCGAAAAGTAATACTAATGTAAACAATCGCTATAATGCTATCGTTAAAGAAGGTACTTTTGCCAATGATCCGATTTATCGCGTATGGTTAAAAGGCTTTGCAAGTGAAGATGAAGCAGGAGATTTTATCGCTAAAGGGCACTTTAAAGGTGCATTTATCGTGAAGGAATAAGTAATGAAAGAGATACAACGCACGACAAAAGAGACAGATATAACATTAAAACTTACACTAGAAGGTAGTGGTCAAGCGGATATTCATACTGGAATAGGTTTTTTTGACCATATGTTAGAAGCTTTTTGTAAACATTCATTGTTGGATATGAGCCTTACATGTAAAGGCGATACACATATTGATTTCCACCATAGTGTTGAAGATGTTGGCATTGTATTAGGGAAAGCTTTACATGAAGCAATTTATCCCATTGTGGGTGTAGAGCGTTATGGAAATGCTATTGTTGTCATGGACGAAGCGAGCGTAGAGTGTGCTCTTGATTTGAGTAATCGTCCCTATTTAGTCTATGATATAGACATAGAAGGGAAAGTCGGTACTTTTGATGTGGAATTGGCGGAAGAGTTTTTTAGAGCAGTCATGCTCAATGCCGGTATTACAGCGCATATCGTGGCACAACGTGGCAAAAACAAGCATCATCTTTTAGAAGCTGCTTTCAAAGCATTTGCAGTAGCTTTAAGACGAAGTTTAGCCAAAAATGATCGTTTAGGGATTCCAAGCACAAAGGGTATTTTGTGATCGAATTGTTGGTTTTTGATGTAGATGGATGCCTAACAGATGGTGGCATCCAATATGGTAATAGTGATAGTGAAGAGTTCAAAACATTTCATGTAAAAGATGGTTTTGCGATCGTTTCATGGATGAAGTTGGGAAAAAAAAGTGCTATTATCACAGGGCGTGCTTCACGTGTGGTTGAAAGACGTGCCAAAGAGTTGGGCATTACCCATCTCTATCAGGACGTTAAAAATAAAAAAAATGTTTTAGAGAAAATCTTAGAAGAAGAAGGACTAACCTTTGCTAATGTGGCAGCGATTGGCGATGACTTAAATGATTTAGCGCTACTTCGCTCCGTAGGAATATCATTTGCTCCCGCCGATGCTGTTAAGCAAGTCAAAGATGAAGTCAATGTGGTTTTAAGTAAAGAAGGTGGCAAAGCCGCCGTTAGGGAAATGATTGATATTGTGATGGAACACGAAAATCTCAGTGGGGAGTTCGTAAAACTTTGGGTGTAAAAATACTCACATACTCTGCACTATTTTTTCTTGTCATGATGGTGTTTTTAATGGTAAAAGAGCCTTATACACTTAAAAGTAGTGACGCTGATGGGAAGGTTACACCTGAAATTGAACTCTTTCATGCTAAAAATTATCAACTAAAAGAATCCGGCGTTGAGAGTATCGTAACTTCAAGTAGGGTTGCACGTTTTAAAGAGTTTGACCAGCTTTTTTTGATTAATGTGGAGCATAAAAATAAGCAAGGTTTGATTGATACTATTACCTCTGATGAAGCAATTTTAAAAAATGGTGTGATTACTTTTTTGAAAAACTCACATTATTCACGAAATGATGGGGTCAGTTTAGATGGTGAAGAGATTGCTTATCAGATCAATAATAAAATATTGAGTAGTCAAAAACCTTTTGTTTTTTCACAACAGCAAAGCCGTACGGCAGGGCTTTCATTTGTCTATCAGATGAAAGAAGGCACAATAACAGCTAATAATATATATTCTGTGATTCAAGTAGGTAAGAAAAAATGAAAAAATTGAGTTTCATAGTGTTATGCATTGTATCATCGTTGCTTTATGCTGCTAATGTTGAGGTGACTGCCGATAAATTTTTTGCGGATGAGACCAAACGCATCAGTGTTTTTGATGGCAATGTAAAAGTACTTAAAGAGAGCGATAAACTAACAGCGCATAAAGTTACGATAGATTTTGATGCGAAGAAACAACCCATCCGTTATGTAGCAACAGGCGATGCTAAAGTTAATATTACGATGAATCAAAAAAGGTATTATGGTGAAGCCGAAAAAATGACGTATGAGCCTGCAACCAGTGTTTATATTTTAGAAAAAAAAGCATTTTTACATGATCTTGAAACGGATAAAAAGGTGTATGGAGATTTTATTCGTGTAGAACAACTCAATGGTCACTATGTTGTTGATGGTAAAAATGGTAATCCTGTAAAGTTTATCTTTAAAGTTGAGGATACAAAGAAGTGATAGCGATTAAAGATGCTTATTTTATTAAATCAGCATCGAATATGGAAGAAACAACTCCTGATATTGTGAGTGAAGTAGCATTTCTAGGTCGTAGTAATGTTGGTAAAAGTTCTATTATCAATGCGCTGACACATAAAAAAGGATTAGCGAAGAGTTCTTCAACTCCAGGGAAAACACGTTTGATCAATTTTTTTCATGTTGATATTATGCGCGATGCAATTCCTCTGAGTTGTCAATTTGTTGATTTACCAGGGTTTGGCTATGCCAAAGTTTCAAAAAGTATGAAAGAAGAGTGGCAAAAAAATTTAACAACGTATATCAAAAAAAGAGCTTCGATAAGACTTTTTGTTCATCTTATCGATTCAAGACACCCTTTTTTAGAAATAGACAAAGAGGTTGATGCCTACTTACGTACGATTGTTAGAGCTGATCAACAGATTTTACAAATTTTTACTAAATCTGATAAATTGGGACAAAGCGAAGCGAGCGTGATTAAAAAAAACTACCCTCAGGCACTTTTAGTTTCAAGTAGTCAAAAAAAAGGCATTGATAAAGCGTTTGAAGTGATTGTAAATCGTCTTTTTGGAGAAGCGTTATGATACATTTTTGTAAGGCAAAATTAAGCGATATTGCTTTGATGCAAGCATTAGTCAAATCAGAGGTTGATAAAGGGATTATTATTTTTCGAAGTTCTGATGAAATGGCTACGAATATACGCTCTTATATATTGGCTAAAGAAGATAGTGAAATAGTAGGCTTTGGAGCGTTGCATTTTCATGCAGATGATTTGGCTGAAATTAGAAGTATGGTTGTGAAAGATGGCATTAGAGGTCAAGGTATTGGTAAAGGTATTGTGAATACGCTGTTGGAAGAAGGAAGACAGCTTGGCGTGAAAAGAGTCTTTACACTAACGTATATAAAAGCTTTTTTTGAGGCGGTTGGATTTGTTGAAATTCCTAAAGAGTCATTACCTTCACACAAAATTTGGGCAGACTGTATTAAATGCAAACATTTTCCGATATGCGACGAAATAGCACTGATCAAGAATCTT
>JAQUVE010000156.1 GCA_028693565.1 Sulfurospirillaceae bacterium
TTCTAATTATTGAAAATTTAGATTTACAATTTATTTGCTCGTCTCACATCTATTTAAAAATCAATTCTCAAGTTTCATAGTTCTATATTTTGACGTTCGTAATTGTTTTGTGTATAATACACAAAAATAAAAAAGGTAAATAATGCCAACTATTTTAAGAGAGTTGGGGTTTCAGTTTTATTTCTTTGCAAACGAACATTTACCACGTCATATTCATATCCAAAAGAATGAGGATTATGCGAGGTTTGACTTAGAACGTTTAAAGTTTACAGAATGCACCTTTAAAGGTAAAGACTTGAGAAGTCTTAAAAATATTATCAACGAACATCAAGATTATTTTAGAAGGAGTTGGGATGAATACTTTGGAAATTAAAAAAGTATTTTTTACTGATGAGATGCTGTGTGTTGAATTAGTCGATAAAAGAGTTATTATGACCCCATTAAGCTGGTATGAGGTTCTAAATAAGGCAGATGAGAAAAGTAGAAATAATTATAAATTAATAGCTGGGAAAAAAGGTATTGAGTGGGAAGATTTGGATTATCATCTGAGCTTGGAAGGAATGATTAAAGGAATAGTTCCTCCAAAAAAGCAGACTTTTGAAAGAATTAATATCTCCATCCCTAGTGAGAAACTAAAAATAATTGATCAAAAAGCAAAAGAATTACACTTAACGCGATCAGCATTTTTACTTGAAGCCGCTACGCAATATTCTCATACGGCGTAGATAAAATATGGGAAAAGAAGTGCCAATAGAGTACAAATATAAGAGAATATCTAAAACATTTAACTTTGAAAATCTAAATTTTCAATAATTAGAATATACTAATAGACATCTTGCAAAACTCATTTATATTCCACAGCAAAACCACGGTCAAAGTTGATTAATCCACATATCAAATTAAAGCGTAGATTGAATCGTTTTCTTCTATTTCGGTATTTTTGAGTAAGCATCTGAAATGTTTTGATTTTAGCATTCACATGTTCAACGCATATTCTAGCACTTGCTTTTTGTCTGTTTTCCTCTTTTTGTTCATCAGTCAAAGGATGAAGTTTTGAGGCTTTATGTGGAATTTGGCAATGGCTATGCTCTTTTGCAATACCCAGATATCCCAAATCAACATAAGCACAGGTACAGGGCATCAAAGGGAGATTAGATTCTTGAAACAATCTAAAATCATGTGTAGTACCTTTAGCGGTATGCACACAAATAATCCTCTCCTCTTGATCAATCACAATCTGTCCTTTAAGGGTATGACTCTTTTTCTTGCCTGAGTAGTACTCTCTTTGCTTTTTTTGGGTCTTTGACAAGGAATTTCTGTCGCATCAATGACAACAAAGGAAAGTTCAACGTTGCTTTTATAAAGCTCTCTCTTGCTTGGCAATGAAAATCTACCAGACTTAATCAAAACTTCTTCTACTTCACATACAATCCTTGAAGCAGTCGATTCACTCACACCATAATCAAATCCAATATGTTCAAGGGTGCGATACTCACGATAATAGCCAAGCATTAAAAGTACTTTATTTTCTGGGGAAAGAGATCTCCTCCCTCCCACACCTAATCCTTTTTTACGATTCTCATCGTATTTCCTAAACACCTCTATCATTGCGTTAAATGTCTCTTCATTAACGCCAATATGGCGCTTAAAATCTTTGGGTTTATGCTTCTGCATTTGTTCATATTTTTTCATCTCTTTTGCCAAGCATTTTTAGTGCCTTTTATTTGAGTTTTGCAAGATGTCTATTAAAAAAAGCAAATATTTATTTTTATTTAATTAAAATGAAAAATATTTTTCTATTTTGATTAAACTTACACTTTATTTTAGTTTTAAGATTAAAGTAACACATCGTTAATAGTTTCAATGTACAATCGTTTCCAAAATATTGTAGTATTTCATTTCAGAAATAAAAGGGGTAAAATGAAACGCCGTCTAACAATCAAACAACGCCTTTATACTGGTGCTTTTGTTGCCTTTATTGCGCTTGCTATTTGCAGTCTTTTGGTTGTTTTTGAAAGCCTTAATCGTTATAAAGACGGTGTTCAGTCCAAAGAAATTGCTGAGTTGAGTGTTTCTATGAGCTCACTCATTCACGAGCTTCAAAAAGAGCGTGGTTTAAGTGCAGGGTTTCTTGGTTCCAAAGGAAAAACATTTGGTTCTGAACTCATAAGCCAAAGAAAATTAAGTGATGAAAAAATTCATGCTTTTGAAACTTACGTCAAAAAAAGTTCGTTTTCTGGAGAAATTCATGAGATGATTCAAACCATTCATTTTTCAGAGTTAAATGATTTTCGCCGAAAAGTAACACAACAAGAAGTTTCTGAAGCCAATTACTATACGCAAAAGATTACGCAAATGCTTAATACTCTTGCTTTACTATCCACGCATCCCAAACATCAAGTCTCTAGAAATATTTTAGGGGCATTATTGCTTTTCACAAGTGCAAAAGAGCAAGCGGGTATTGAGAGGGCAACGCTTTCAAATGCGTTTAGTGCAGATAAATTTACGCCCGTAACGCATACAAAATTCATTCAAGTGGTCTCACAACAAGAGGCTCTTTTCCGCCTTTTTGATAATGTAGCCTCTGATACGTTGAAAAATGTTTTCAAACAAGCAGCACACCATCCCTCTTTTGCAAAAACCTTACAGATGCGAAACAGTGCGTTGTCAAAAATGGAACAGTTTAATGTCGATCCTAAAATATGGTTCAGCACCATGACTGAAAAAATTAATCAATTAAAACACGTTGAAGATACGATTGCGCAACAATTAGTCGATGAGGCTACGCAAGCCATTCATGCTGCCTTATGGAGAATGTTCTGGCAAATTTTAGGCATGGGTCTCGTTCTGTTTTGCGTGGGGCTGCTCAATCGTCAGATTATTCAAGTGATTACGCGGTCCATTGGTCATCTTAAAAATGTCATCGAAACAGTCAATGCTGGCGACTTATCTGTCACTGCAGATAAACGCACGTTTAGTCGAGATGAGATGGGAGACATCGCCGCCCTTGTTCAATCGCTTATTCAAAAATTTTCAGACTTGACACATCGTATTAATGTTTCTGTATCTTCTGCTGCAAAAGGTGATTTTTCCTTTGAACTTTCCAAGGAAGGTTTTCAAGGAGATTATGCCAAAGCAATCGATATGGTGCAAACAGGTATTGATGCGATGCAAAAAGCCAATGAAAAACAAAAAGAGATAGAATTTCGTGCCGCGATTCGCTCCATTGATGATATTCGCACGAATCTCGATATTATTCAAAATGAAATTTTTGAAACGATTGAAAACCTCAACGATGTGAAACACAGCAGTGATACAACCAGTAAACAATCATCACAAAGCACTCAAGCCATCAACGCAGTCCTTCAACGTTTATCCCATTTAAGTCAATTTATTTCTGACAATCACGCTGCTATCGAAATGCTTGACACCAAAACGTCTGAAATCACATCCATCGTAGGTTTGATTAAAGACATTGCGGATCAAACAAACTTATTGGCACTCAATGCAGCCATTGAAGCAGCCCGTGCAGGTGAGCATGGTCGAGGATTTGCTGTAGTTGCAGATGAGGTACGAAAATTAGCAGAACGCACGCAAAAAGCAACACAAGAGATTACCATTTCTATCAACAGCATGAAGCAAGATTCCAATATTATCACAGAGCGTTCTCGCGAAATGAATCAAATCGCAGCAGATTCTTCTCATACCATTGAGCAATTTAGTCAGACGATGCAATCCCTCGATCACGATGCTCAGCACATGACAAAGTCAGTCTATAACATTCAAAATCAAGCCATGGTTGTCCTCTCAAAAATAGACCATATCGCCTTTAAAACAAATGCGTATACGGCCATTATTAATGGTAGAGAAGAACCAAGCATCCTCAATGGTGCAAATAAATCTAAACTGGGGCAATGGTACAGCGGTGATGCAAAACTCTCTTTCGGACAGACACGAAGCTATACACACATTCAACCTTTACATGTAAAGTCTTACGATATTGCAAAAGAAGCAATGAATTTATCCTTAGCTTCTGAACGCATCTCTCACAAAGAACATATTATGAACCTTATGCGCACGATGGAAACTACCAGCAATATGCTTTTTAAAGAATTAGACACGATGCGTAAAGAGGGGCTTATCGTTTAAGTTGGAAAGAAAAATAGGGGTCTGAGCTAAACTTTTAACTTTACTCTGCCTAATGGCTCAACTCATACAACCGCTCAGGTGCAATATCTGCTCCATTTGCCCATTCTATGGTGTCGATTTCAGGATTAAATCTAAGAGTTTGGAAGTTTTCTAATTTTTTGAGCGGCTCAAAGATTGTTCCATTTGGTTTTGATTCGATGTAGTTTTTCAAATCAATCATCGATTCTTTACCATCATTAAATTTCACAAATACACGAAATCCATCGATATATTTGGCGTCTTCTATCCAAATCATGTTGAAATCTCCTTATACTAAAGGCTCAATTTTATTGGGGACTTGACCATTCTGAGCCAATTCCCAATCTTGCATTAATTCATCTCTATGCTCATATGCCCATTCCAAAACCAATGAAATAATCTTTTTGGGTAAAAAGGGCTCCCCTGAGAAAACGGAATATATAGTACGTTAAGAGAAATGAACTTCTTAATTTGAAGCAGGAATCCAACGATATAGGGTTGCGAGGGATACTCCAAGATCTTTAGCGACATCTCGAGGTGGCGCACCACTGGCAAGAAGACGTTTAGCAGAAGCAATTTTAGAGTCAGTCATACTTCTTTTTCTTCCTCCTGTACGCCCAAGCGCACGCGCTACTTCTAATCCTGCGCGGGTACGCTCAACAATGAGTTCTCGCTCCATCTGCGCTAAACTTGCCATGACATGAAAAAAGAACCGGCCTGAGGGCGTACTGGTATCAATAGAATCGGTAAGACTTTTAAAATGAATGCTCTTAGCATTGAGTTCCTCAACAAGCGTGATGAGATTTTTAACACTTCGTCCAAGACGATCGAGTTTCCAAACAACAAGGACATCTTCACTTCGTAGCATCTCAAATGCTTTCGCAAGCCCAGGACGTTCAGCTCTAG
>JAQUVE010000157.1 GCA_028693565.1 Sulfurospirillaceae bacterium
TTTAGGCAGTGTAGCCGAAAGCGTTTTAGTTAACCGCAATAATGACAAAAGCTGGGCAGAGGTCGAAGATTTTTCCCATGTCGAATCGTTTACGTATGAACGCAATACACACTTGCATAGCGGCGATTATGTGGATTGTGCCGCATGTGATGCTATCGTGATAACCGCTGGAGCACAACTTAAAGGGCATCAAACCAGAGATGAACTCTTATCTGAAAATGCCACGATTATCAAAGAGATCATGAAAGAACTCTCCTTATATGCCCCCAATGCCATTATCATTTTTGTCACCAATCCTGTGGATGTTTTAACCCACATAGCTTACAAAGAAGGCTATTATCCTAGGGAAAAACTGATCAGTGCAGGCACACTGGTCGACACCGCTCGTTTTATGAAAATCGTTGGTAAAAAAGTGGGGATTGACCCTAAAAATATCTTTGGATTTGTCTTGGGTGAACATGGCAAAGGAAGCATTATTCCGTGGAGTATGTGCAATATCTGTGGGCTTGATGTTGATACTTTTTGTGACCTCAATGGTTTGCCACGTTTAGACAAAGCGCAAATTTACCATGATGTGATTAATGCGGGTTATGATATCTTTCGTAAAAAAGGCAATACCAACCACGGCATTGCCGCAAGTGTCTTTCGCATCTTGCGAGCCATTGGTAACGATGAACACTCCGTGCTTCCCTTGGGTGTGTATCTTGATGGCGAGTATGGCTTGAGCGACGTTGTTGTTAATGTTCCCGTGGTTATTACCAAAAAAGGTGCGAGTAAAATCCTCAACTACAAACTCTTACCTGAAGAGCTTGAAGCTTTACACGCCAGTGCTCAAAAGATGCAAGATATGCAAAGCGCTGTTCGCTAATCAACGCTAGCTGGTTTTTTTGGATTTAAATACGGTAATAATAATGACAGCACTGATGATCATCAAAGCGGCTAGAATCATCGGTTTTGTCAATACTTCATCCGCAAAAATATAGCCTAGAAAAATAGCAACAACGGGATTGACAAAAGCGTACGTTGAAGCGAGAAACGAAGTGGTATTTTTAAGAAGCCAAAGATACGCTGTATAGCCCATGAGTGAACCCACAAGTGTCAAATAGACAAACGCTATTAATGAACGTGAAGAAAAATTTTCATACGCCACCTGTTGCCACTCTTGCATCATATATGACACCACCAATAAAGCAATTCCTCCTGCTATCATCTGCATTGCTGTTGATAAAATCAGTAAGGAAGGCATCTTTGCACGTTGCGAATAAACAGAACCCAAAGACCACAATATAGCAGCGGCAATCACAGCCATCATACCTGCCGTATCAAGATGAATCGACGAAACATCATTTAATGTATTAAAAGGCAACATTAAAATAGCAACACCCAAAAATCCTAAAAGCGTACCAAAAACTACGCCTTTGTTGGCCTGATGTTCGCTTCGACTTATTTTACTGATGATGATAATCCACAAAGGCACCGTAGCAATGATCAAAGAAGCGATAGAAGAGGGGATGCTCTGTTCTGCCCACACCACAAGTCCATTTCCACCTAAAAGTAACAATACACCTACAATACTTGTATCTTTCCACAAATACAAAGGAGGGTGTTTTTTGACTTTCATCCATGCAATGCCATACAGAAAAAGGCCAGCCATTAAAAAACGACTTCCTGCCATTAAAAAAGGTGGTAGTGTTTCTATGGCAATCTTAATACCTAAATACGTACTACCCCATACGATATAAACCGCTAAAAGAGCCATGATCACCGCTACTATTTTTTGCTTATCTTGCACAAGCAGTGCTTCTTTCATACCGGGTCCCTGAATTGAGTTGGTTATAACTAACAAAATAAACGATAGGGAAGTCTTCATCATAGTATTTTGTGATGAGAGTTTACCATTATGAACTTTCATAACCTCTAAAATAGCACATTGTTGTGGATGTAAAGACGATTGGTTATAATCATTGCACCAAAAGGAGTAACTATGTATTATTATGAAAGCTTACACAATGTCAAAATACCTTATATGATTTATGGAACGGCTTGGAAAAAAGAGCGTACTGCTGATTTGGTAGAGATGGCCGTGCTCAATGGTTTTAGAGGCATTGATACGGCATGTCAGCCAAAGCATTATGAAGAAGCTTTAGTAGGGGTTGCACTCTCACGTCTATATGCCAAAGGCTTTAAGCGAGAAGAGCTTTTTGTACAAACTAAGTTCACTCCCCTTGGAGGTCAAGACCCTAACCGTATTCCTTACCATCCTAACGATAGCATCGAGCAACAAATTGCAACTTCGTTTGAAGTGTCAAAAGCCAACTTACAAACATCCTATATTGACTCTTTTTTATTGCACTCCCCTCTTTTTCCCTATTCACAGCTTCTCAAAGCATGGAAGAGTATGGAAGAATTACACCATGAAGGTGGCGTTAAACAACTTGGCATTAGTAACTGCTATGATTTAGAACTTTTAAAACATCTCTGGGAAGACGCAACTCTTAAACCTAGTGTGGTGCAAAATCGTTTTTACAGTGAAACAAATTACGATAAAGAGTTGCGAGCGTGGTGCCACAGTAAAGGGATACTCTATCAAGGATTTTGGACATTGACAGCCAATCCTCATATGCTTGCACATCCGCTCATTCAAACGTTAGCACAGCACTATCATAAGACACCAGCGCAATTATGGTATCGCTATCTTACGATGACACATATCATTCCTTTGATAGGCTCGACTTCACTAGAGCATCTCACGGAAGATGTATGTATTGATGATTTTAGTCTGACAATAGATGAAATAAAACGTATCGCTACTCTTTTGGCGTAGTACGGTTGCGAATAAAGAGATAAAGGCTAGCAATTACGAGAAAAATAATAGGTAACGCATAGTACCAATGGGCTCTAAGCACTGAGAGCATTTTTAAAATTGGCTCACCAAAATACCATACAGGCGTAATGATTAAAGCGCTCCAACACAGCGCAGAGCAAAAATTGATAATTGCAAATTTTTTTGCACTGTACCCTGTTAATCCAATCGATAAAGGGATAATCGTTCGCATTCCATAGATATAACGTTGTGCAAAGATAATATACCAACCGTATTTATTGAGCAACGCTTTGGCTAAAGCAATTTTACGATGATGCGAGGAAAACTTTCGTTTCACAAACTCTTTTTTATAGCGTCCAATGTAAAAATAGAGCTGATCCCCCACAAAAGCACCCACTCCCGCAAACGCTATCGCCATAAAAAGATTCATATCTCCCGTATGTGAAAAAAGCCCCGCCATCACAAGGCCACTTTCTCCTTCTAAAATACTCCAAATAAACAGTATCCCATAACCATATTCACGCATTAATTCAAGTAAATGTAGTTCCATTGAGTTTGGTTGCTTCCCCTCATTTTAATAGGGTATTTTAGCTAATAAACACCAACAAGCATATTGATCATCTTTTTGAGAATAATTCCGAATATTTTTCCTTCACATTTTTTTGCCACTTTTTTTCATTACTATTTCTCTCAAATCAACCAAAAAGGAGTTTTCTATGAAAACAATTATCAAATTTATGGCCGTTCTTTCGTTTATCTGCGCTCTTAGTGCTCAAGCTACTCCGCTCTATACCAAATGTATTGCGTGTCATGGTGAAGCGGGTGAAAAATCAGCTTTAAATAAAAGTATAATTATCAAAGATATGAGTAAAGATGCTTTTATTGCCGCTATGAAAGGTTATAAAGCTGGCACATATGGTAAAGAGATGAAAGCGATGATGAAAGCGCAGGCATTTCCATTAAATGATGCGCAAATTCAAGAATTAGCCAATTTTATTGCTAAAAAATAATCACTAAAAAGGTATCCCATGTCTTTATGCCAAAAAAGAAGAGATTTTATAGGTTTAGCCCTTGGAGGTATCACAGCAGTGGGTGGCGTTTTAGCCCTAGGCGCAATGAAGCAAACTTGGGATCCACTACCAAGTGTGCAATCCGCTGGATTTGTCACCGTAGATCTTTCCCCATTAGCAGAAGGCGAGATGAGAACATTACAGTGGAGGGGGAAACCCATTTTCATACTGAGAAAAACAGCTGATATGAAAAAGAATGAGAAACGTGATGTGGTTGCGGGCAATAAGGACTACACCGTTATCATAGGTTTATGTACTCACTTAGGATGTATTCCAAGTTGGGTACCTGCTACGAAGCAATTTAAGTGCGCCTGTCATGGTGGCGAATTTGATGCAAGTGGTGTCAATACATTTGGACCACCTCCTCGACCGATGGATATACCACCGTTTAAAATTGATGGTGAGAAGTTAGTCCTAGGTGAAGAAGGCCCAGAATATCAAAAACTTGTAGCAACTAAAGCATAAGGAGGCAGACGTGGCAGAAATTAAAAAAGCTGAAGGCGTGATAGATTGGTTAGATCAGCGCTTAGCAGTCAAGAAACTCATGAAAGTAATGATGACGGAGTATTGGATTCCTAAAAACATCAACTTCCTTTGGGCCATGGGTGTTGTATTAGTAGTCTTGTTTAAAATACTCATTATTTCAGGTATTTTTCTTTTAATGTATTACAAACCTGATACCAAACTTGCCTTTGATAGTGTCAATTATACGATCATGCAAGAAGTGGCTTACGGTTGGTTATGGAGACATGTGCACGGAGTAGCAGCTTCTGCCATTTTCTTAATTATCTATATCCATATGTTTACCGGTATCTATTATGGCTCTTATAAAAAAGGGCGTGAGATGATATGGCTAACAGGTATGGCTCTGTTTGGTATCTTTTCCGCTGAGGCCTTTAGTGGTTATATGCTTCCATGGGGACAGATGAGTTATTGGGCGGCACAAGTTATTACCAATCTTTTTGGGGGTATTCCTTTAATTGGACCTGATTTGGTTATTTGGATTAGAGGTGACTTCTTAGTCGCTGATGCAACCTTAACACGTTTCTTTATGTTGCATGTACTTTTACTCCCATTAACTATTTTGTTATTGATTGCAGTACACTTTTATGCCTTAAGAGTTCCGCATGTGAATAATCAAGAAGCCGAAGCGTTTGATTTTG
>JAQUVE010000029.1 GCA_028693565.1 Sulfurospirillaceae bacterium
TATTCGTGATAGCTTGGAGATGGTTAAGGCTGAACACCTTAATTTAACACCTGATAATTATGCAAAAATCTTTTGTAAAGTGGCTAAACAAAAGGGTGTTATTGTTGAAGACTGTCAAAAAGTAGATAAATATATCAAAAAATTGGATGCCTCTATTGCAACAGATTTGAAGCGTTTTAACGTCAGTACGCTTGATGAGTTACTCTCTTTTTTTGTTGCTAAGTTAAATCGTGCCAATGAGGGTGATGCAAGCAAAATGATTAATTCACTTGTAACACTTTCAAAAAGAGTGCTACAAGCGATTAGCCTTTTGCATGATAGTAAAGCAAGCAACCTAGCGCACGCTTCTATCGAGCGACTTGATTTTCATCAAAATCTTCAATCCATTGATTTGGTCAAAGAAAAATGGTTTGATTTTATTTCAAACTATGATGATAGCTATCTTAAAAAATTAGATATTTATGGTGCTATTAATAAAGAAGACCTTGAAACGATGGTAAGAGATATGCTTAAAGTCCTTGCGAAAGATAACAGCACAGAGATTTATAAAGCTATTGCGCCTTTGATTATCGCTTCACTTGTTCCTTCAATCGCTTCAGGAATGAATGACGAGCTTGCAAATATTAGTTACGAGCTTAGAAACTCTCCAGAATCTCTTAATTCTCAAGGTCTACAAAAAGAAATAAAACAACTTATCTCAAAGCGTATTTCTTTAGATAAAGCAGAAGTGCAAAAAAAAGTGGCTGCGCTAGATAAAATTTTAGATGAGATCAATAAAAAAATTCTTGACCTTATTAACAGTAGTAATTTAAGCCATGATCAAGTCAAAGAGATTAAAGCGGACTTACAAAAGATAGATTTTTCACAAGATAGTTTTGAATCTGTTCATTTAAAATTAATACATATAGCTTCTTCTTTGGAAAATGAAACAAAATCGTTAAGTGAAAAGATGTCTGCAAATCAAGAGACGATTGGCAAACTCCAAAGCAGAATTAGTAAATTAGAATCAGCTCTTTTAGTAGCAAAACAAGAGGTTAAAGAAGATTATTTAACCCATGTTGCGACAAAACGTGCCTTAGCAGATGAATTGACACGAGTGGAAGATGCCTATAATCGTTATAAAATTGATTATACTTTGTGCTTTATTGACATCGATCATTTTAAAATGGTCAATGATACTTATGGTCATGAAGCGGGAGATGTTATCCTCTCAACGGTTGGAAAGATTTTGAGAAAATATATTAGGCAAGTAGATTTTGTCGGACGCTATGGTGGTGAAGAATTTTTGGTAATTTTACCTAGTACTGACTTAGCTCAAGGGGTTCATTTTGCTGATAAAATACGTGCTATCGTCGAACAGTTTAAGTTTTTATATAAAAACGAGCGCATCAATGTCACTGTAAGTTGCGGTGTAGCACAGCGAGCTATGCATAAAAGCGGTGAAGAAACAGTTAATGGTGCTGATACTCTTTTATACAAAGCGAAAGAGGCTGGTCGAAATCGGGTAATGCCCTCAGCCTAATGAAACTTTTTGATTTTCTAGCGGGAAAACCACTTTTTTATGATGTAATTGATGTTGAGCGTATGCCAAAGGTCTATATGAGTATTGCGCCCCATCTCAAAATTCCGAAAGTTATTCAAATCGTTGGTACTAATGGGAAAGGGACTACAGGTAGGTTTTTAGCACAGATGCTTTTATCCCAAGGGCTACACGTAGGACATTATACTTCTCCACATATTATAGAATTTAATGAGCGTATTTGGGTTGATGGGCAAGATGTAAGTTGTGAAAAGCTTGAAGAGGCTCATCAAAAATTGTATGCACTACTAGGCTTAAAATCTGCACAATCACTCTCTTATTTTGAATACACAACGTTATTAGCGATGCTTGTATTTAGTGAGCAGTGTGATTATGTGATTTTGGAAGCTGGTATGGGCGGAGAGTATGATGCGACAACGGTTTTCCCTAAAATTCTCTCAATTATCACTCCCATAGGTTATGACCATCAAGCTTTCTTAGGAGAGCATATCGAAGCTATTGCGCAAACAAAGCTAAACAGCGTTAGCACGAATTTTGTATTAGCAAAGCAATATAGACATGAAGTGTATGGGTTAGCTCTTCAAAAAGCATGTGATATTGATAAAAAGTTGTTTTATGTGGAGAGTTTTTTTGATGCAAAAAAAGAAAAAGAGATCGCATATTTTGTGTTAAACAGTGGTTATTCACATTTTTTAGGAGAAAATTTTAAAACAGCGCTTTGTGCATTAACGGTTCTTGGCTATGATGTCATATTGCAAAGTTTTGAAGCCCCTGTCTTAAAAGGGCGTTGCCAGCAATTTTTACCTAATGTTACTTTGGATGTCGGACACAATGTAATGGCGGCAGAGGCTCTTGTTAAACACTTTGGCAAAAAGAAAGTTATATTAGTTTACAATACTTATAGTGATAAGGACTATAAAGAAATTTTAAACATTCTAAAGCCTATTGTTTTGGAATTGGAAATCATCACTATTAATAGCCCTAGGGCAGTAAATCAAGCAGAATTAAAAGAGGTTGCTACTTCACTATCCATGAAGGTATCTTCTTTTAATCACATCGAGGAAGACAAAGAATATTTAGTTTTTGGGTCGTTCTCGGTTGTGGAAGCGTTTATTAAAGGGTATATGTGAAAGATAAGTTTACGGTTACGATTTCGGATGTCAATGGTTCCAGACACTTTTTGTTGCATCAATTAATCAAAAAGTTTTTACTATATTTTACTCTTTTTGTTATTTTTGTGATCGTTATAGGAAGTTTGGTTATCTCTTTTTTAGTGAAAGAAGTTTCGTCGTTAGATGCTAAAAAAGAGTTGGCTATCAAAGAACGTAATACACTTATTGTTCAAAATGAAGAGTTACAAACCAAAATATCAGAAAAAGCCCAAGAGTATGAAAACATCAGAGATAAAATAACAAGTATGGAAGAGATGGTGGGTCTTCGAGCAAATGAAGAAGATACAATTGATAATCGCTTGGATGAAATTGACCTTACTATTCTTCAGCAAAAAACATTTTTTGACAATATCCCGAGTGGAGATGTTATGGCGTATAGTGAGATTACCTCAAAATTTGGTTGGAGAGAAAACCCTATTTTAAAACGCAAAGAGTTTCATACAGGGCTTGATTTGAGAGCTAATGTGGGTACGCCTATTCTAGCTCCAGCTGATGGAGTTGTTAAATTTACAGAATATAACCAAAATAGTGGTTATGGCAATGTTGTTTCTATTAGTCATAATTATGGTTTTGAAAGTAGCTATGCACATTTGCAAAATAGACGTGTTGTAAAAGAGGGACAGTTTGTTAAAAAAGGTGATTTGATTGCTTATTCTGGCAATAGTGGTATGTCTACAGGGCCACATTTGCATTATGAAGTCAAATTTATTGGGCGTACACTCGATCCAGAAACTTTTGTTCGATGGAAAGGGTCAAATTTTGCAGAAATATTCAAAAAGGAGAAACGAGTCACATGGGAATCTTTAATAAAGCTGATCAATGCACAATACCCGCTTCCGAAACTACCATCATAGCAAGTGGTGCTAAAGTTGAAGGCATTTTTAATTGCCAAACACGTTTGCATGTCGATGGTGAGATTATTGGCAAAATTCTCTCAGAGAGTATTGTTACCATTGGGAAACAAGGTCATATCAGTGGTGAAATTAATGCGGGACGTCTCATTATTAATGGTCTCTTTGAAGGTAGTGCAAATTGTGATAATGTCGAAGTCCTTGAAGGTGGCAAATTTTTAGGCAAAGTTGTTGCAAAAGAATTAGTTATCGAAGCAAAAGCTATTTTTGAGGGTGAAAGTAAAATAAAAGTTGACAATCAACTTCTAAGCTATGAAAATTAAAAGGAATATTTCTGATACAAGCTTCCTGTTATGAATTCTTTAATGATAAAAATAATGCCGTTCAACTTTTAGGTGTTCTAAATGACAAAGAGGCTTTTTTAGCCTCTCAAGTAGCTTTATTTTTAGGAAAAAAAAGTTATGTGTTGCCTGATCTTAGAGCAAGGATAGGAGATGACCTTCTTTCCTTTAATGAAGAGATGCATGAGTTATTGCGTACTCTTCACGCTTTTTATGATGACCATTCGACTAAAAAAATACTTATTGCTCCCCTTCGTACACTCTTAACGCCTCTTCCAAACTCAGAGCTATTTGCAACAATAACAATTGAATTTGGTATGCGCTTAGTACAGCATGCCTTTAAAGAGCAGATGTTTTATTGGGGGTACCATAGTAGTGATGTGGTGCAAGCACCTGGCGAGATATCCGTTCGCGGAGATATTATTGATATTTATGCACCCAATACTTCTCATGCCATTCGCATTAGTTTATTTGATGATGAGGTTGAGAGTATTCGTTATTTTGACGTTCAAACTCAAAAAAGTATTCAAGAAGAGTTAGAACATATTGAACTTTTTCCAGCACTTTTTGCCCTCAACCAGACACAATATGAGAGTATTGAAAAAGAAGTGTTACGTTTAAAAAGTGATAGCTTTAATAAAGATATTCATTCTCTTGGGCTTTGGGCATTGGGAAATAGTGCCAAAAATTATTTGGATGTCTTTAAAACATATCTTTCAATAGAGGCTTCTTTAGAGATACAAGAACTCGATTTTTTAGAAACTGATGAAACTCAAAAACTCTCATCGCTTCCTATTTTACCAGAGGCTAAAGTCTATAAAGAGATTCAAACCAGCAATATTAAAAGTTTTCTCAGTGTCCACCAACATAAAAAAGTCAAGATATTGGCTAAAAATGAGGTTTTACTTAAAATTGCAGAGTTAGACAATCAGACGTATACATATGTGCAAAGCGATTTGATACTCAATCTAATGAGTAGCGATGAAATTATTTATTCACTTAACAAACCAACGGCTAAAACGAAACCACGAAGAGTAAGTATTATCTTAGACGAACTTAAAAATGGTGATTATGTTGTGCATGAAAATTATGGTATTGGAATTTTTAAAGGCCTTTTAAATACCACCGTTTTAGGGGCTACGAAAGATTTTGTGGTCATTGAGTATTTGGGTGATGATAGACTACTTTTACCGGTTGAAAACTTACATGTGATTGAGCGTTATATCGGTGAAAGTGGCGGCATGGTAAGTGTTGATAGACTTGGAAAAGGAAGCTTTCAAAAGCTTAAAGCAAAAACCAAAGAGCGCTTACTTGAAATTGCGAGTGAGATTATCGCTATTGCTGCAAAACGTGAAATGGTAGATGCCTTAAAGATTAAAATTCCATTTGATGTGATAGAAGCCTTTGAAAATGATGCTGGATTTACGTACACTGAGGATCAAAAAAAAGTTGTACAAGAAATTATCCATGATTTTTCAAGTGGTAAAATGATGGATAGGCTCTTAAGTGGTGATGTGGGTTTTGGAAAAACTGAAGTTGCTATGAATGCTATTTTTGCGACTGTTTATAGTGGTTTTCAGGCGATTCTCATTGCTCCAACAACCCTTCTTTGTTCACAACACTATAAGAGCTTAAAAGAGCGCTTTGCTAAATACGCTATTCGAGTCGAGCAATTGGATCGTTTTACGCCTGCAAAACAGAAAGTCAATATCTTAAATGATTTGCAAAGTGGTGCTTTAAAAGTGTGTGTTGGAACGCACGCTCTCTTTGATGTTGCTTTGCACAATCCTGCACTTGTGGTTTTGGACGAAGAACACAAATTTGGTGTCAAGCAAAAAGAAAAGTTGAAAAATTTGCGAGAGAATGTGCATATTCTCTCCATGAGTGCTACACCCATCCCTCGAAGTCTCAATATGGCATTAAGCTCTATTAAACAATACTCTCAACTTTTAACGCCTCCTAATGATCGAGAAGATATACGAACCTTCGTCAAAGAGTATGATGAGAAAGTCATTAAAGAGGCTATTTTACGTGAAACAAGACGTGGTGGACAAGTCTTTTTTGTCCATAACCGAATTGCAACAATTGAGGCTAAGAAAAAAGAGCTTCTTTCAATGATGCCGCATTTGCGCATTCTCACTCTTCATTCTGAAATTAGTGCAACGATAACAGAAAAAGAGATGTTACAGTTTGAAGAAAAAGCGTATGATGTGCTTTTAAGTACGTCCATTATTGAGTCGGGCATTCATATTCCTAATGTCAATACGATTATTATTGATGCGGCTGATTATTTTGGCATGGCGGATTTACATCAATTAAGAGGTCGTGTAGGGCGTTCTAGACGACAAGGTTATTGTTATTTTTTAGTCAAAGATAAAGAGGAACTTTCAGAGGCTGCTAAAAAACGTCTCATTGCTTTGGAGGCAAACTCTTTCTTAGGCAGTGGTTCCATTCTCGCATATCATGATTTGGAAATTCGTGGTGGCGGTAATTTAGTGGGTGAAGCTCAAAGCGGGCATATCAAAAATATCGGTTATTCTTTGTATTTGAAAATGCTCGAAGATGCGATTAATGCATTGTTAGGGAAAACGCCTATTGCATCCAAAGAGGTAGATATTAAACTTTCTATCAGTGCGTTTATCAGTGATGCTTATATCCCAGAAGATCGTATTCGTTTAGAGTTATATCGAAGGTTAAGTAAGAGTGAAAGCGTACAGGATATTTTAGAAATTGAAGCAGAGATGGTGGATCGATTTGGAAAAATAGATATTCCAACGAAGCAATTTTTAGAGCTGATTGAAATGAAGATTTTGGCAACACACAAAGGTATCGTTTTGATTTCAAACTATGGGCAAAATATTACCATTAAATACGAAAATGAGAAAAAAATAACATTAGTATCGCGTAGTAAGGATGATGATGATCTGATTGCGACTGTTTTAGCGCACCTAAGGGATAAAAGATGAAGATAGGATTTATCGGAGATATTGTAGGTCGTCCTGGGCGAGTGATGTTAGAGACACACCTTAAGAAACTTAAAACAGCGTATAATTTGGATGTTGTTATTGCTAATGGCGAAAATGCTAGCCATGGGTTTGGCTTGAATGCGGATAACGCCAAAGAGCTTTTTAAAAGTGGCGTTGATATGGTTACAGGAGGTAATCATTCATGGGATAAAAAAGAGATTATGCCACTCCTTGATAGTTTACCAATTTTAAGGCCCCTTAATTACCCTGATGGTGTGCCAGGTCGTGGTGTGGGAATTTTACACGTCAAAGAGAAAGCTTTAGCCGTCATCAATGTCATGGGGCATTTTAGTATGCCGATGGTGGACAATCCTTTTATTGCGGTTCAAAAAGCTGTTGATGCGCTCAAAGAACAAGGTGTGAAGGCGATTGTGATTGATTTCCATGCGGAAGCGACCTCAGAGAAACGCGCACTTCATATGATGCTTAAAGGCGATGTAAGTGCGATTTTTGGCACCCATACGCATGTGGGAACCGATGATTTACTTGTTGAAAGTGGTACATGTTATGTGAGTGATGTGGGGCTCAGTGGGTGCAGAGACAATGTCATAGGCATGGACAAAGCAGCTCCACTCAAACGTTTTTTAACGGGACTTCCTGCATCACTTGATATTCCCAAAAAGTGTAAAAAAATTTTGCAGATGGTGATTTGTGAAATTGAAGAGGGCAAATGTATCGATGCCTTTAAAATCAGAGTTTTTGATGATAAAGAGGAGATATTAGTGCAAAAGGCGCTGCATGAATAGTTTCGATTTACTCTTGGCACTGAAGACAAGTGGGTATCTTAAAACCGATCGAGATATGCTTTGGTGGCCACGTTCTGGTACCTTTTGGGTCATCGTTGGGGCTGTTTTAACACAACAAACCAAATGGGAAAAGGTCGAGCAGAGTATGCACAACTTGCAAACAGCAGGCCTTGATTCGCTTGCATTAATAGCTGAAAGTTCACTTGATACATTATCTATGCTCATTAAACCCAGTGGTTTTTATAATACGAAGGCTAAAAATTTAAAATCACTCTGCTCAAATATATTAGTTACCTTTGGAAGCTTTGAAGAATTTTGTGAGGATGTAAGTCGTGATTGGCTTTTAGAACAAAAAGGCATTGGTCCTGAGAGTGCCGATTCAATTCTCTGTTATGCTTGTTGTCAAGAAGTCATGGTTGTGGATGCATATACAAGTCGATTAATGGAGTCTTTTGGATACCAGTTTGAATCGTACGATACACTGCAGGAGTGGATGATAGAAGGCATTGTTATAAATCAAAAGCATTTAGCAAGCGTGTATCACAAAGAGATATCTTTAAACGAAGTATATGCCAGGTTTCATGGAAAAATAGTTGAGTTTTGTAAAGAAAATAGCCAAGGGAAAAAAGTAAAAAGTGAAAGTCTGGGCTTAATGTAGCCCAAACTTTTTAGAGATTGTTCTCTTTTTTATAAGCAATGATCATTGCATACGCTTCATCTTTAAGGCGTAGCTTCTCTTTTTTCATAGTATCGAGATCCACATCACTAAGGTGTTCACGACCTTCTTCTACATCTGCAATTTTTTGGTCTAATTCATTGTGTTTTTCAAAAATTTTTGCAAAGTGGGCATTCTCAACTTTAATTTTTGAGATAATTTCTCGATATTCGTGTAACATTTTTTCTCCTCTTACGTGTTTAGTTTATTTTATCTAAAAGGTGCTTAATTTGTAACTAATTTGATTAAGTACGATAATCTGCATTGATCTTAACATACTCATGCCCTAAATCACATCCATAGGCAGTGAATGCGTATTCTCCTACACCTAAGTCGCAATGAATTTTATAGGACTCTTTTTGCATAACAGCTGCCGCTTTTTTCTCTGTTAGTTCATCTAAAGAGCGCTTTTCGCTATTATAAATAAGTACATCATCATAATAGATCACAAGAGTCTCTTCATTGCATGTAATGCCACTTGCACCAATAGTTGAGGCGATACGTCCCCAGTTAGGGTCTTCTCCAAAAATGGCAGTTTTAACCAGCAATGAATTGCTTAAGGCTTTGGCCGCTTTTTCGGCTTCAGCAACACTTTTTGCCCCACTGACTTCAAAAGCAACTACTTTAGTTGCGCCTTCGCCATCACGCACGAGCATAAGACTAAGCTCTTTAGTGATGCGATTGAGCGCTTCTTGAAAAGCTTTTTTATCGTAAGCGTTACTTTTCTTAGAGGCTAGTAGCATAACGGTATCGTTTGTAGAGGTATCACCATCAACACTGACGGCATTAAAAGATTGTTCTACCGCAGGTTTGAGAAGTTCTTCCATATCAGCTTTGGGGATGTTTGCATCTGTGAGAATAAAACAGAGCATCGTTGCCATTGCAGGATTGATCATGCCAGCTCCTTTGCAAATGGCAGCAATATGAAAAGCTTGACCATTGTCTAATTCAACTTTAAAGCAGAGTTCTTTTTTAAAGCTATCAGTTGTCATAATGGCAGATGCTGTCGTGTGTGAATTTTTGGCATTAAAATCAAATTTTTCAAAGGCATTTGCGAGTTTATCAACATTGAGACGATAACCAATAACACCTGTTGAGCTCATAATAGGATTGTGTAAATTTGGATAATATGCTAAAAGACGCTCAAAAAGTGTCTCGATATCTTTGATTCCCTCTGCTCCTGTCATAGCATTAGCATTTTTAGCATTCATCAAAATAAAGTTGGTTTGAAAACCTTCTGGATATTTGAGGTAGTGTTTAATGGGTGCAGCTTGAAATACATTGGTTGTAAATAAAGCAGCAATATCGCAAGGCTCATTCGTGCGAATAAAAGCGACATCTTCTTTGTGATTGGGCTTAAAACCAGCGGAGATACCTTGACAAAAAAAACCAGCAACATTATCAAAACCATTTTTGAGTGGAAATATTGAAAACATGGTCAAAACCTTTTAGATTTTAGTGTGTAAGTTTGTGAGGTGAACTAGGATGTGGAAATAAAATTTCCCCATAAGAATATGGAGAAATTTTAGTCGTTTTTCTTCATGGTGCGAAGCGTAGAAGCAGCAATTCTAATTTTTTGAGTTGTTCCATCTTCTAAAGTAACTCTAACAGTTCTTAAATTTGGAAGAAATCTTCTTTTAGTTTTGTTGTTCGCATGGCTTACATTGTTTCCGACCATTGGACCTTTTCCAGTAATAGCACATTTTCTTGCCATATCAATATCCTTAAATTTTTTGTGAATTATACATCAAAGAAGCAAAATAAACGCTTAATTGACTAAAGCCTGTGATTATATCTAAATTTTTATAAATTTTGCTACAATTTCACATAGTTTTTTTAGAAGGTTGATAAATGTTAATAGCCCCTAGTATTCTTTCTGCGGATTTTGGAAAATTACGTGAAGAAATTATTGCGATTTGTGATGCAGGATGTGATTTGGTGCATGTTGATGTGATGGATGGCCATTTTGTTCCCAATCTAACCATCGGGCCAGTGGTCGTTAGTGCTGTGGCTAAGGCATCCACCAAGCCATTAGATGTGCATTTGATGGTCGAAAATAACACTTTTTTTGTGGATTTATTTGCTCCTATGAAACCAAGATATATCTCTTTTCATATTGAAGAGGAAAAACACCCTCATCGTTTGATTCAAAAAATTAGAAACTTAGGTATCTCGCCTGCTATTACACTCAATCCTCATACGCCGCCTTCTGCCATAGAATATTTACTTGAAGATTTGGATATGGTACTTTTAATGAGTGTTAATCCTGGTTTTGGTGGTCAAAAATTTATTCCAAGTGTTTTGGAAAAAGCAGCACGTCTTAAAGAGTTGATTGTCAAGAAAAATGCTCAAACACTCATCGAAGTAGATGGTGGGGTCAATAATCAAAATATTATAGCCCTTAGAGATGCTGGTGTTGACATTGTTGTTGCAGGCAACTATGTTTTTGGTGCGAATGATTATAAAGTCGCGATTGATTCACTTAAAGTTTAAGGCATGTGGGTTAAAATTTGTGGCATAACCAATCTTGAAGATGCTTTGCATGCGTGCTTATGTGGTGCAGATGCTTTAGGTTTTGTCTTTTATCCAAAATCACCTCGTTTTATTGAACCTCGAAACGTAAAAGAAATTGTAAAAAAATTACCTTTGCATATCAAGAAAGTTGGATTATTTGTGGATTGTTCTGCCGCGGAAATTAATCTTATATGCCAAGAAGCTGGATTGGATATGGCTCAAATCTATGGCGAGGTTAATGAAGCATTTCATAATGCTTTAGAAGTTCCTTATTTGAGAGTTATTCGAGCACAAAAACAAGATGATATTTTTTTACAAGAAGGCACACTTCGATTAGTAGATGCATACGTACCAAATTATGGCGGTGAAGGAAAACGTATACCTCTTTCATGGTTTGAAAACCATGATAACTCGCACATTATTATAGCGGGTGGACTCAATGCAGATAACTTAGATGAACTAATACCTCTAGGCTTTTACGGTGTCGATGTGAGTAGTGGGGTTGAACAATCCCATGGTATCAAAGACAAAGCAAAAGTAAAAGCTTTTATCGAAAAGGCAAAAGCATGAGGCCATTAGATAATTTCATCCAAAAGATAGCGCAAAAGCCCATTTTTCATAAAGAATTTTTTGCCAAGATGGAGAGCTTCCCTGAACTTGAATATACCGACGTGGAAGATTTGAAGATGTTGCAACTTTTAGGACTCCCTATTGTTAAGTATACTGATCATGCTTTAAGTTTAGCTACAACAACACAAAGTATTGTGGATCAAAAATTTTGCATTGTGGATATTGAAACCAATGGAAGTAAGCCAACCTTGCATCAGATTATTGAGATCGGTGCGGTGATGGTTAAAAATGGTCGTGTAATAGGGGAGTTTAATTCTCTAGCGTATACAGATATTTTACCCGATTCTATTCATCAGCTTACGGGAATTACCCTTGCTGAACTTGAAAAGGCACCTCCTTTAAAGAGTGTATTGGCAGATTTTAGACTCTTTTTACAAGATGCTGTTTTTGTAGCCCATAATGTCAATTTTGACTATTATTTTATCTCTTATGCTATGGAAAAAGCAGGATTTGGGCCACTGCTTAATCGTCGATTATGCACTATTGATTTAGCGCGTAAAACACTAAATTCTCCTAAATACGGGTTAAGTGCTTTGACGGAACATCTTAATATTCCTTTTGAACATCATCACCGGGCATTGTGGGATGCGAAAGCAACTGCACTTGTTTTTGCTAGGTCATTGGAAAATGTACCTCAAGAGGTGATTACCACCGAAGCACTTATCGCTTTTAGTAAACCAACTCAGCAAAAAAAGAAAGAGAAAAAAATGGCAAAACCGCTTCAAACGCCTTCTTTGTTTTCTAAAGATACGTTGACTTAAAAGTAACGTAATTGTTAGCGGATTGATATAATGAAGCTACTTCGTCCTCAGTGAGTTCCCGCACCCATTTGGCAGGATTGCCCATGATGAGTGAGCGCGGAGGGAAAATTTTGTTTTTTGTTACCAATGCGCCCGCTCCAACGATAGACTCCTCACCAATAATGGCTCCATCTAAAATGGTAGCGCTCATGCCTATTAAGCACGCATTATTGATGGTACATCCATGAAGCATTACATGATGACCGATGGTGACATTGTCTCCAATGATGGTTGGATTCCCATCACTTTTATCGGGTAACGTATAGTGAGTGACATGGATCATACTCATATCTTGAATATTAGTATTTTGTCCAATATGTACATGATGAATATCAGCTCTAATGACCACGCCAAACCAAATCGAGCTGTTTTCCCCCACAATAACATCTCCAATGACATCAGCGCTGGGTGCTACAAAAACACCCTTGCCAATGTTAGGCGTTAATCCTTGAAAGCTTATAATCATTAGCTCTCCTTAAAAAGACGCTTGGCGAGTTTTTCAGCTTTATGTGAGGTGGTATCTTTCTTTTGCGCTTTATAGATTTTATTCATATAATCTTCTAAAACGGTATGGTTATTGATATCTCGCTCTTCCTCGCTTGCGTGCATTTCCGTGTAGTTGCCATCACTATCCAGCGTCCAGCTTAAGACATTATCGTTGAGTTGAAGTTGTAAGATTTCAAACAGTTTTTGCTGTAAAGCTTTATCAAAAGTAGGCGCCATCAGTTCTAGTCTTCGCTCTAAATTTCGTGGCATCCAATCAGCACTTGAGATAAAAATCGTAGGCTCTGAGTGTTTAAAATAGAAAATTCTCGCATGTTCTAGGTATTTTCCGATGATGGATTTGACACGAATATTTTCACTTACACCTTCAACACCCGGTCGTAAACAACAAATTCCACGTGCGATAATGTCGATTTTAACCCCTTTTATTGAAGCATTATAGAGGGCTTGAATCACATCTTGATCGACTAAAGAGTTCATCTTAACGATGATACGTCCTTCACTACCCGCATTGGCTTCATTGTTGATGAGTGCAATGACTTTGGGCTTAATTTGCGTCGGCGACATAGAGAGTGTCTCTAAGCGTTTGTTTTTTGAGAAGCCTGAAAGAATGTGAAAAAAGGTGGTACTGTCTTTGGCAAACTCTTCTTTACATGTAAAGAAACTTGCATCCGTATATATTTTTGCCGTCGCACCATTGTAGTTACCCGTTCCAAAATGCATGTAAAATTTAAGTTTTCCATCTTCCATTTGGCGAATAACTTGAGCTACTTTGGCATGAACTTTAAATCCCGTGATACCATAAACGACGTGTGCGCCTGCTTGCTCCAATGCTTTGGCCCAATGCAGATTGTTTTCTTCATCAAAACGTGCTTTAAGCTCAACAACAGCCGTGACTTGTTTACCTTCATTGGCGGCATCAATGAGTGCTTGTACGATTTGAGAATTTTTTTCAACGCGGTAGAGTGTCATACGAATAGAGACAACTTGTGGGTCTTTGGAAGCCTCTTTGATAAGTCGTAAAACGGGGTCAAAACTTTCATAAGGGTGAAAAAGAATAACATCATTTTTATCAATTACTTTGAAAACGGATTCATGATTATCAAATGGTGGTAATGTTTTGGGATTGTATGGGGGTAGCCCAAGATGTGAGAAATCTTTGTTCCCAACAATCTGCCATAGTGCTCCAAGATTAAGTGGAATAGTATAGGCATAGATATCTTTAGTGAAGATTTGCATATGAGAATTGAGAAAATTAAGAATATCTTCATCAGCACCTTCTTGGATATTAAGGCGAACAAAAGCTCCTTTTCTACGAAGTTTTAACCCTTGCTCCATAATCATCATAAAATCATCCGCTTCTTCTTCTTCAATAACCATATCTGCATTACGGGTAATTCTAAAAGGAGCTGATGCGATCATTTTATACCCAGGAAAAATCTCTTCAACATGTTCTCTAACGATGGATTCGATCGGCACATAAGTATTGTCCCCTGCTTGAAAAAAGCGTGGCAAAACACGAGGGATGCGAATCATTCCAAATTTGTAATTACTATTTTCTTCACTTTCGCTATCTTGGAGTTTTACTGCTAATGAAAAACTAAGATTATTAAGGTGCGGAAAAGGGTGCGTTGCATTAACAGCGATTGGTACAATAATCGGTAAGATATTGGAAAAAAAGTAATCATCCGCAAGTTTTGCCAGTACAGGACTAAGTGTTTCATAATCTTTGATAAAAAGATTTTCTTCCGCCAAATCTTTCAACACTTCACGAAAGCTCTCTTGAATGACCTCTTTTTCATTGGAAAGGTAAGCTCTGATTTCACGTAATTGATCCAATGGTGTTTTTTGGTCAGCTCCCGTTTCAACAACACCAGCGGCAAAAAGTTGTTTAAGACCTGCAACACGTATCATATAAAATTCATCTAAGTTAGTAATATAAATCGCTAAAAATTTCAAGCGTTCAAACAGTGGCAACTCTTTTTTCATTGATTGGCTTAATACTCGGGTATTAAATTTTAGCCATGAGAGTTCACGATTGAGGTAGAAGCTAGAATCAGTTAAATCAGGCACGTTCTTATTCCTCGCAATTCTAAAAGTTTAAAACATTAATATTATCAAAAAAAAGTTATAAAAGAGTTACGAGTTTAAGCATAATTTGAAAAAAGTGATGGTGTATCCGTATTATTGGCATATTTTTCGCTTGCATTGGCGAGTAGGTCGGCTTGTTTTTGCCTACTCTCTTCAAGCCTTGCTTGCATTTGAAGCATCGAAGCAGTTGCTGCTACTTGATAATCTGTACTGCTAGGATCCCTTGGAGCAAGGGCGGCGGTTCGCACAATTTGCATTTTTGCGATGGTTTCACGTGGAGTGTTTTCTTCAGCGGTATCAATGCTAACTTCACCGCCGATAGCATACAGTTTTTTATCGGGACCTTCTTGATAGACAAAGGTTGCGCCACTTAAAATAACCCCAGCACCTGCTGAAATATGCGCTCGTTCATGCGCTTTAACCGCACTATCGCTTGCTTGAAGTTGCGTTATAAGGGCTTTTTCAGAAGTGCTTAATGCCTCTTTTTGAGAAGAGGTAGGTTCGTTTTTTGGGGACGTATTTTCCCCTAACTTATTTGTGGAAGGAGTATCAATACGAATATAAGATGCATTTAGAAAGCTACCAATTTGCATAGTATTTCTCCGAATATGCTTTATTTTAGCACAAAACTCCTTTATATGTAAGCATTTTTTATGCCTTCTTGATTTTTTCTATTTCATCTCTGAGTCGTGCTGCTTTTTCAAATTCAAGGATTTTAGCAGCTTCATGCATTCCTTTTGTCAGTTCAGCAATGATTTTTTTCTTCTCTGATGGTGGAATTTTATCTTTTTTATCATAGGTATTGTAGATGTCTGCATGTTCTTCGAGTTTAAGATTTTCATCCATTTTTCGTGTTGTACTTATGGGTATAATGTTGTGTTCAATATTATAGGCTTGCTGAATCGCCCGTCTTTTAAGGGTTGTTTCAATCGCTTTTTGCATCGAATCGGTGATCTTCTCGGCAAACATCAACACTTTTCCATTGAGATTGCGGGCGGCTCTTCCCATAGTTTGAATCAGACTGGTTTCTGAGCGTAAAAAACCTTCTTTATCGGCATCTAAAATAGCGACCAATGAGACTTCTGGCAAATCAAGCCCCTCCCGAAGCAAGTTAATGCCCACAAGCACGTCAAATTCACCCACTCGAAGAGCCCTGATGATTTGATTGCGTTCTATCGCATCGATATCGGAGTGCATATAACGTATTTTGATACCCAAATCCGCATAGTAGCGTGTTAATTCCTCTGCCATTTTTTTGGTTAAAACGGTGACTAAAACTTTTTCATCTTTACAAATCACTTTTTTGATCTCATCAAACAGCGTTTCGACTTGATTGTGACTGCGTAGGATTTCAACCTCAGGGTCAAGCAGACCTGTTGGGCGTATCACTTGCTCAGCAACATTTTCACCACTAAGGGTGAGTTCTAGCTCTTTAGGTGTAGCACTGACAAATAAATACCGAGGTGCTTTAGCGATAAATTCATCAAACATCAAAGGTCGGTTATCAAGAGCACTAGGAAGTCTAAAACCATATTCGACTAACACCTCTTTACGACTTCTATCACCCGCAAACATACCACGAAACTGAGGAAGACTTACGTGGGATTCATCTACGATGACGAGGTACTCTTTGTTCATGGCTTCAAAATAGTCAAACAATGAATAAGGTGTTTCACCTGGTTCAATGCCCGTGAGGTAACGCGCATAGTTTTCTACCCCTTTACATGCTCCCGTAGCACCTAACATCTCTAAATCAAATTCAACACGCTGTTTGAGGCGCTGATACTCAACTAATTTATCCTCTTTCTTAAAAAAGGCTAGTCGTTCTTCTAGCTCTTCTTCAATAGATTTAATCGCCTTTTGAAGTCTTCCATGACCTACGATAAATTGATTGGCGGCATAAATGACAACTTTAGTGAGCGTTTGCATCTTTTTGTTAAGTAAGACTTCAAAATAGTAGATGCTTTCCACTTCGTCACCAAAAAATTCAACCCTTATTGCCTCTTCTTCGCTATAAGCAGGATAGATGTCGATCACATCGCCATTGACACGAAAAGAGCCTCTATCAAAATAGACATCATTGCGTTTATACCCCATATCTACAAGTCGAAGCAAAAGACTTTTTTGATTGATTGAGACCCCTTTTTCGATGATTTGGACCATTTGCTTATATTCATTAGGATCACCCAAGCCATAATTAGCAGAGACGGATGCGACACAAATCACATCATCGTAACTGAGCAGTGAAGCAGTGGCGCTAAGGCGTAAACGTTCTAACTCTTCATTAATAGAGCTATCTTTTTCGATAAATAAATCACTTCTTGGGATATACGCTTCAGGTTGGTAGTAGTCGTAGTAGCTGATGAAGTATTCAACATGGTTATGAGGGAAAAAACCTTTAAATTCACTATACAGTTGAGCCGCCAGAGTTTTATTATGTGTCATGACAAGGGTTGGCATCTTAAGCTTTTGAATGATTTGTGCCATCGTATAGGTTTTTCCACTGCCCGTTACACCGATGAGTGTTTGATAACGACTACCTTTTTTAATACAAGCGCTTAGTTTTTCAATGGCTTGGGGCTGATCGCCTGAGGGTTGATAAGGACTTTCTAATTTAAATTCGCTCATGTTCATACTTTTAAAATAATTTTGTTACAATTATAGCAGGTTAGATAAAATAGGAGTCGTTATGTTGGAAGAAAAAAATATAGGTGTACTCAGCCAGAGAGTTCTTGAGCTGATTGAAAAATATCAAAGTTTGCTCGCACAAAATGAGATGTTGCGCCAAGAAGTGATCAAAGCCAAAGCAGAAGCAGAAGCTAAAAATGTTCAAATCGCCAAATTGGAACAAGATTTGATTTATAAAGATATCGGGTCTGATGATCTACTCAGTAAGATTGAAGCTGTGCTTGGCAGATGAATACCATAACCGTAACACTTGGCGGTAAAGATTACGATATCAAACTAGAAGGCAAGTTTGCTGAACAGTTTGAAGCGGATTTTAACACCAAATTTAATGGCAAAAGTGTCATTGACCCAAAAGCGTTGCTCTTTGCCTATGTGGGTAAATGTTACGATAACTTTGTCCTCGAAACCCAAATACAAACATTAATCAATACATTAGATGATGTTTAAGTGATGCTTTAAAAAGATTGTACTAGAATCTCAACAAAGGTCTATAAGTGTATAGGCTTAAAAACAAAAGGAGTGAATGATGAAAAAAGGTTTTACGATGATCGAACTCATCTTCGTTATTGTTATTTTAGGAATTTTGGCCGCAGTGGCAATTCCAAGATTGGCAGCAACCAGAGATGACGCAAAATTAGCGTCAATTAAAACAGATGTTGGCTCTGCGATGCAGGCGGTACCTGCTTGGTATCAAGGTCAAAAAGATGTTCGAATTCTTGAGGCAATTCAGTTAGATGGAACAAATTGGAAACAAGCAGATACCACAAAACAAATTTTTACTTGGACTGCTGATGGGGCGAATGAGTGTGTTACTTTAGCAATTGTTGATATGAATATTACAGCTACTCCAAATACGCAAATTTCGACAGCAACTGCAGATGCGGATTATAATGCAACAAATGGTGTTTGGCTAAGAACAAATGGTGTTCCTATCTTTAGAGTTATAAAAGGTAAGATGACAAATGAGGCTACTGGAGCTACATCATATACGACAAATTCTATTTGTGATACTCTTTGGTCTACTTCTGGGCTAGCATTGGCTGAAGCAAATATTTCTATGGGTGGCAAAAAAGTTCAATGGTAAACAACCATTCTTCTAAGCAGGGCGATATGCGTCCTGCTTTTACGATGATAGAATTAGTTTTTGTCATCGTTATTCTTGGTATCTTAGCCGCTGTGGCTATTCCTAAACTAGCCGCCAACAGAGATGATGCGATTTTAGTTAAAGGCAAATCGCAAGTTTCGGCCATTCGCAGTGGTATAGCGCTTCAAAAATCCAAAAATATGCTCTCAGGACTAACTTCAATTCCAGCAAAACTAGATGATGTGGTGAACTATGGTGAAGTAGATAATGAACGACTTTTTAATTTTAGTGATGGGAATAGCACGAATATCTTGGAATACCCTATCTATTCTGGTTCAAAAGATGGTTCATGGTTTAAATCAGCTCAATTTCTTTATGATTTTAAGCTAGCAAATGGGTTGGGTGTGGTTTTTACGTATAATCCAGCTACTGGTTCATTTGATTGCGATCGTACGGATGCACTTACTGGTAAAGATTGTGCATCACTAACCCAATAAACGTGTGTTTTACTATCTCGTTGCTCTTTTAAAATCCCCCTTAGAGCCTTTAAGCTATCAAAGTGATGAAAGCTATGCGTTTGGTACGTTAGTGCATGTCACACTCAATCATAAAGAAGTCCAAGGTGTTATCCTTGAACATGTTTCAAAGCCAGTTTTTGCGTGTGAGCGAATTTTGGCACAATGTGAAGGTTTTTTTTCCAAAGAGACGTTAGATATTGCTCGTTTTATTGCAGAGTATTATGTCTGCTCCCTAGGTGAAGCCCTTAATTTATTTATCCCAAGTCTTAAGAGTGCACCACATATAACACAAGATATACCTATTGATATCACCCTTTCGGTAGAACAGCAAAAAGCTTTTGCATTTATCCAATCACACCCAACATCTCTTTTGTTTGGCGATACAGGAAGTGGCAAAACAGAAATTTATATGAAGCTTTTTGAGCAATGCATCTATGAAGGTAAACAAGCCATTTTTTTATTGCCTGAAATTGGATTAACGCCACAGATGAAAAATCGTCTTAAACATCATTTTGGCTTCCGTGTGGCTATTTGGCATTCTAAAGTGAGCGCAAAGAAAAAAAGTGCCATTCTTGAAGGCTTAAGTAATGGAACAATTTCTATCATTGCAGGGACACGTTCGGCGCTTTTTTTACCGATGGCACATCTTGGTCTTATCGTAGTTGATGAAGAGCATGATGAGAGTTATAAGTCCAGTTCAAGACCGAGATACAATGCCCGAGATGTAGCCCTTTTAATCGGTAAAAAACAAGCTGTTAAAGTTCTTTTAGGTAGTGCTACGCCTAACTTGTCAAGTTTTTATAAAATTCCTTATGTCAGGCTCAAAGGTACGTATCATGCCTCGCAAAATAGTTTTTTTTACGATGATAACCATAATGAACTAAGCAATACTGTCATGGAGCGCATCGCTAAAACATTAGCAAGCCATCAACAAGTAGTTGTTTTTTTACCTACACGGGCAAATTTTAAATACGTCACATGTAAAGAGTGCGGAAGTAATATTGAATGTCCATATTGTTCTGTTGGGATGAGTTTACACCAAAGTGCGCATGCGCTCAAATGTCACTATTGCAATTATACTGAAGTGATACCGAGTGTTTGCCCAAAATGTGGGTGTGAAGAGATCATCGCAACGCGTATTGGAACGGCTGAGGTGAGCGCTCGTTTAAGTGCATATTTTAGCGATAAAGTAGTACAACAGTTTGATCGAGACAGTGTCACAACCGAGAAAAAATTGACTGAGATTTTGGAGCGTTTTAATGCGAAAGAGATTGACATCTTAGTGGGTACACAGATGCTTAGTAAAGGGCATGATTACCATGGCGTGGGTTTAGCTGTCATTTTAGGCATCGACTCACTTCTTGGCATGAGTGATTTTAGAGCACGTGAAAAAGCCCTTTCTTTAGTGCAACAAATTGCAGGGCGAGCAGGGCGAAAAGGTGAGGGTGAAGTGCTGGTTCAAACACGAAACATGGATTTTTTTAAAACCTATTTGAGCGATTTTGAACAATTTTTGAAAGATGAATTGCCTTATCGCCAACACTTATACCCACCATTTAAAAAGTTAGTACGTTTGATTGTAACACATGTTAAAGAGGAAAAAGCCAAAGCGTTGATCGAAAAAGTCAATGAGCACGCAAGCCACTTCACAAGCGTCGAAGTTGTGGGCTTTGGCAAATCAACCATTGGCAAAATCGCCAATAAATATCGCTATGAACTCCTCGCTCGTAGCGACTCAACTAAAGCACTTTTAGAGTTGGCTCACAGTGTAAAACCTTTACATGTAGAAGCTGACATCGACCCACTTTCTTTTTCTTAAATTTTAACATTGTATAATCTAATTTCTTTCAAAAATTTGATGTTCATTAAGGCTTCACACGTTGTGTTCCCCAAATTTTGTTTCAAAATTTGACCCAACGGTTGCAGAGTCATTCGCATAAAATTTTTGAAAGAAATCAAATAGCTAGACATCGGAAAAATAATGATAAAACGATACCCAACCAAACAAATTTTTGTAGGCAATATCCCTGTTGGAGGCGATGCCAAAATCCCTGTTCAATCGATGACATATTCCAAAACACATGACGTCGAAGCCACGGTAGAGCAGATACGGCGACTGCATTTTGCAGGGTGCGACATCGTGCGTGTGGCAGTTCCTGATTATGAAGATGCCAATGCCCTTAAAGCGATTAAAGCGCAAAGCAGTTTGCCTTTGGTAGCGGATATCCATTTTAATTACCGTTTGGCGTTAATTGCGGCAGAAGTGGTGGATTGTATCCGTATCAATCCTGGCAATATTGGCGCTAAAGAGCGTGTGAAAGAGGTTGTTAAGGCGTGTACAGAGCGTAACATCCCGATTCGCATAGGGGTGAACAGTGGCAGTTTGGAAAAAGAGTTTGATGAAAAATATGGGCCAACACCCAAAGGCATGGTCGAATCAGCACTTTACAACATCAAATATTTAGAAGATTTGGGCTTTACCAATATGAAAATTTCACTCAAAGCCAGTGATGTAGAACGTACCGTTGAAGCGTACCGTATGCTTCGCCCCATGGTGGAATACCCATTTCATTTAGGCGTTACGGAAGCGGGGACGCTATTTCACTCGACGGTTAAATCCTCCATCGCATTAGGGACACTTTTATTGGAGGGAATTGGCGATACGCTTCGGGTTTCTATCACGGGAGAGTTGGAAGAAGAGATCAAAGTGGGACGAGCAATTTTGAAGGATAGTGGTGTTGAGAATAGTGGAATTAACATTATCTCATGCCCTACATGTGGAAGGCTAGAGGCCAATCTTGTCAAAGCCGTTGCCGAAGTGGAACAACGCACCAAACACATCAGCGCACCTCTAAATATCTCGGTCATGGGTTGTGTGGTTAATGCCATTGGTGAAGCTAAACATGCCGATGTAGCCATCGCATTTGGTAAGGGGCAAGGGCTGGTGATGGTGAAGGGCGAAGTGATCGCAAAGCTCAAAGAAGAAGATTTGGTCGATAAGTTTTTAGAAGCCGTCGAGTTGGCTGCAAAGGAGTATAAAGCGTGAGTAATCTACACAATATCAATATCGAGCGCTCTGTCTTAAGCTCTATTTTGTTCAATCCTGCAACCTACGAAGATGTCGCCGCTGTGGTGAGTGGTAAAGACTTTTACTTGCCAAGCCATCGCTATATTTTTGAAGCCATGGAGGCGTGCGAGAGGGAAGATTTGCCGATTGATGAAGAGTTTATCAAGAAAAAACTCTCTCAACAAGGACGTTTTGATGAAGATGCAATGCTTGAAATCCTCTCTACCAATCCTCTGCCTGCTACACGTGCGTATGTGGAAGAGATACGAGAGAAAGCCATCAAACGGGAGTTAGTACAACTAACCAGTGACATCAAAGAAATTGCGGTTGAAAAAGATTTGCCGTCCACGGATGTGGTAGATTTGGTGCAACAAAAATTGTATCAAATCACTCAAGAAAATGGCAGTAAAGAGTTTCGAGCATCTCCTGAGATGACGCATGCGACCATCGCACACATCCATGAGATGAAAAAAAGAGGCAATTCGGGCGTTGTTGGTGTGGATAGTGGATTTGCTGAGATCAATCGCTTGACCGCAGGTTTTGGAGAGGGTGATTTGATTGTGGTTGCGGCAAGGCCAGCCATGGGAAAAACAGCTTTTTGTCTTAACTTGGCTCAAAATGCACTGGACCGTGGGCGTGGTGTGGCGATATTTTCTCTTGAAATGCCTGCTGAACAGTTGATGTTGAGGATGCTGAGTGCTAAAACGTCTATTCCGTTGCAAAAGCTCAAAGTGGGTGATATGAGTGATGATCAGTGGAGCAGGCTTACCAATGCGGCCGATGAGATGTCTAAAAAGAAATTTTTTGTGGATGACAATGGCTCGGTGGATATTCATAAAGTCAGAGCCAAACTTCGCAAACTTAAAACACAACACCCCGAAATCTCCATGGCGATTATCGATTATTTACAGCTCATGACATCGGGTGGCACACGTGATAGACATATCGAAGTGAGCGATATTAGTCGTGGACTCAAACTTTTAGCCCGTGAGCTTAATATCCCCATCATTGCTCTTTCTCAGCTTAACCGTGGGCTTGAGAGTCGTGGGGATAAACGTCCAATGCTCAGCGACCTTAGAGAATCAGGTGCGATCGAACAAGATGCGGATATGATTTTATTTGTCTACCGTGATGATGTGTATCGTATGCGAGAAGAGAAAGAGAAAGAGCAAAAAGCTAGAACAGAGGGCAAAGAGTATAAAAGTAACTTTTTTGAAAAACCCGAAGAATTTGCGGAAGTCATCGTGGGTAAAAATAGAAATGGACCAGTTGGTGTTGCCAATTTAGTTTTTCAAAAAGCGTGTACCCGTTTTGTGGATGGCGGTGGAGTGCCTGTTGAGGTTGTTTATAAAGAGGCTAACATGGAGATGCGTGAGGGCAAGATAAGTATGCCTCCACTTTAAAATGATGACAGTACCGCTTTTTACACAGAAAAAAGAGATTTTTTTTGCTTTATTGGCGGTACTTGTTTTAAGTTTCTTTTCACTACTAATTGAATATCGAAATTACCATTCTCTTATCCAAGAACCTTACCAAATCAGCGAAGCACGGGTTTTAAATCATTATCAAAAAAGCAACGCAAAAGGGCGTGTTTACGATGTCTTTAAACTCTCTTTACCCACACACGCAACCTTTTACACGGTCTCATGGAAGCCTATTAAAGTAAGTGTCAACGAGAAGGTTAAAGTTAAATTTAAAGTTGAAAATCTTACTTTTTGGGAGTATCTCAAGGGTTTTTATGCCACCTCATTTTACCTGTACACCCTTTATCAAGATGAGGTGCCTCTTTCGTTGACACTGGCTTCAAAGATAGCCAACCAACACAGCGATGCCGATATGAGCTCACTCTATCAAGCGCTTTTTTTAGCAACGCCACTTTCAAAACAGATGCGTGATGCCGTTCAACAATGGGGAATCGCACACTTAGTTGCTATAAGTGGATTTCATTTAGGCGTGCTTAGTTTTTTGCTTTATGCCATGTTAAATCCCGTGTACCGATTTTTTCAAAATAGGTATTTCCCTTACCGAAACGCTATGGCAGACGTTGGTATAATCGTTTTAAGTGTGCTTTACGTGTATATGGATTTGATAGGGTTTACGCCCTCTT
>JAQUVE010000158.1 GCA_028693565.1 Sulfurospirillaceae bacterium
TGAAGTGGTTGATTTTCCAATTCCACCTTTGCCGTAAAAAGCAATTTGTCTAAGTTCAGCCATCTTGTGCTCCTTTTGAGTTTTAATCTTCACAACACTAGTTTGCATATAGTGTTCCATAGAAAAATATTTATAAAAAAAATTCAAATATAAAGTAAAATAGTTACATGTAAAGTGTCAATATTCCTAAGTAAGTCTTTGGTTATAATCAATCGCTATATCATATGGAAAAGGAGAAAAGGTGCAGGCACTTTTTGAACACTACAAAACAATCATTCTATTTTTACATATTATCTCAGCCGTGATTTGGGTGGGTGGAATGGTCGCTATCAAATTTGCTGTTCATCCCGTACTGCAAAGTATTGAAGAGACAAACATAAAACTTGGCAAAACATTACACATCGTAGGTCGGTTATTTAACCTTGTCATGCCATTTATTGTCCTGATTGTTCTTTGTGGGTTTATCATCTTAAAAGGTACAGGCTTATCGGGAGTGGTGGTTCATATAAAAGAGACTCTTTGGACGATTATGACCCTCAATTATGTCTATATGTACATCAAACGCACACGCGCACAAACGCTTTTTGAACAAGGTAATTTTGCAGGTGCAAAAGAACACGTGCGCTTGCTCCCAAATGTTTTATTGCCTTTGAATATTGTTTTGGGAAGTATCGCCATCTTTTTGGGGGTTATGCTTAGAGGTTAAGGATTGCACTAAAGAAAACAGTCATTAAAGTAGCCTCTTCCCCATTTATCCCTATGTATACGACTCACTGACGCATAATGTTCCATCTAGTAATTTTTGTGCTTTATCTTTTCTCCTTACAACGCGTTTGTAACAAACATGATGTAAAATCAAACAAAAAAAAGGGGGATGCACGATGATATTTAAATCAATTCAAACTAAGATTGTCGTGATAGCTGGGCTTTGCTTGGTTTCAGCCGTTGTTCTATTGGTGGGGTATGGGTTGTTTTCATCTAAAAGCACACAAGATGTGGTTTCCAAAGAGGTTTCCTCTTTGTTGACTGAGCTCAACATGGAGAGACTGCAAAATTTAGCCGGCGAGCAAAGTGGTACTATTCAGGCTGAATTGGAGTTGGCTTTGAATGCTGCGCGTACGATGGCTAACACTTTTGAAGTGAGTAAACAAAAACATAAAGATGGTAAAGAAGCTCTGGACATTGGCCGCGATCAGCTCAATGCTGTGCTTCTGAATGTATTAAAACATAACACGAGCTTTAATGGTACATACTCCTGTTGGGAGCCAAATGCCATTGATGGGGCTGATGCCAACTTCCGTGTGGACAAAGACGGCAATAATCCAACGACTGGGCGCTTTACTCCTTACTGGACACGTGATGATAAAGGCAACATTGCCGTTCAACCGTTAGTAGAGTACGACACCTACGATAAGCATCCTAACGGTGTTCTTAAAGGTGGCTGGTATATTACCCCTCGTGAGCAGAATAAAGAAAGTGTGCTTGGACCATTACCTTATATCGTACAAGGTAAGCAAGTATTTTTAGCAACGATGTCTGTACCAATTACTGTCAATGGTAAATTCTATGGCGTTGCTGGAGCTGACTATAACTTAGATTTTGTTCAGCAACTTGCCAAAAAAGTTGATGCTGAATTGTTTAAAGCGCATGGACAAGTCTCCATCATTGCAGACAATGGTCTTTTGGTAGCCCAAAGCGAGAACCCTTCCATGATCGGAGGTCACTTTAAACAAGTGATGCCTAAAGGGTGGGAAAAGATTTATGAAGCTATTCAAGCAGGTAAAGCATTAGTTCGTATCAATGATGAGAGTAGCATGATAGAAACGGTTGCTCCCATCCAGCTTGGAGCGACGGGTAAACCTTGGGCTGTTCTAATTCAAGTACCACGAGACATTATCTTGGCAAAAGCCTTGGAGCTTGATAAACATATGAGCGATCGACTTTACAGTAATGCTTCGTTGCAAGTTGTCGCTGGTGTTATCGTTGCTTTACTGGCTATTATTGCCATCTATTTTCTTGCCACCAGTATTATTGCCAAACCTCTTTTAAGCCTTAAAGAAACTGCCCATGATTTGGCAACGGGTGATGGTGATTTAACCAAAAAATTAGCCATTAAAAATCAAGATGAAATTGGTGATGCTTCCCATGAGATTAACCAATTTATCGATAAAGTTCACTCAACCATCAAATTAGCAAAAGACACCAGTTCTGAAAATGCATCGATTGCGCATGAGCTCTCAGCGACAACCCTGCAAGTGGGCAAACGCGTGGAAGACTCTTCAATCATCATTTCTCAAGCCACACACATGTCAAGCGAGACCAAACAAGAAATTGTTTCTTCCGTCAATGAAGCAAAAGCTTCAAAAGAAGAGATCATTAAGGCAAATAATGAACTCCAAAGTGCTCGTAAGTTCCTTCAAAAATTGGGAGAGCGTGTTCAAGAGAGTGCGCAAACAGAGCAAGAACTTGCACAAAAAATCCAACAACTTAACTCTGATGCCGACCAAGTTAAAAATGTTCTTACCGTCATCGGCGATATCGCTGATCAAACAAACCTTCTAGCACTCAATGCTGCCATCGAAGCTGCACGGGCAGGAGAGCATGGAAGAGGCTTTGCAGTCGTTGCCGATGAAGTACGCAACTTAGCAGAGCGCACCCAAAAAAGTTTGGTTGAAATCAACGCAACCATTAATGTCATTGTTCAAGCTATCACGGACAGCTCAGAGAGAATGAATGTGAATTCAGCACAAATCCAAGAATTAAACACGCTCGCGGGGGATGTGGAAAGCAAACTGGATAACACTGTTTCCATGATGAATGTTGCAACCAAGCTCAATGAAAAAACGGTTAACGACTACATTCAAACAGGTGAAAAAATCGATACTATCGTTTCCAAAATCGAAGAGATCAATACGTTAGCAACGCAAAATACCAGAAGTGTGGAAGAAATCGCAGGGGCGAGTGAGCACCTCAATGAACTAACCACACAACTCAACGCCATCCTCAATCAATTTAGAACATAAGTTAAAGCCCTATTTAGGGCTTTAATCACTTGATTTTTGTGCCACGTAATCCATCCGTTTTGTTGAAAAAAAGCATAAATGGGGACAGTTTCCACCTTTTCCCTCCAAACAAAAAGTTAAAAGTTTAGCTCAGACCCCTTTTCTTCTTCTTGTATAACGTTTAAAATGAGCTAATAAATTGCCCGTTGGGTAATTTATTAGCTCCACTGATTTGTTAGCTTCTTGTCACTTCAGATAAAAATTTTTGTAAATGCGTATGATATTGTTTAAATTTTTTTCCTCTTAATATACAGTGCTTAGCCATATATTTTGAATAACACTTTTCTGATAACGCATTCAATTTTACAGCTTCTTCCCTAACAGTTGTTGCCCATGCAACATCATCAAGTGTTCGAGAAATAAGGTCTTCATCAAAAAACACCTCTTTATCATTGCTATTCATTCTTATCAGCCAAATTTCATAAGCATATCTAGAGCTTACACCCAATTGCTTAAGGTCATCAAATATTGCATGTATAGAAGGAATTGCGAATCTATTTTTAGCTCTTTTTTCAACTTCATTATAAAGCTTATTGAGGTTATGAGAATACTTTCTTACTTTCTTATATGCTTTGGCAGGAGTTTCATTGTCTTTGCTTAAAGCTATACATAATGATTTTAAAGAGCATTCTATCGACATTAATAAATCTACAATTGTTTTTGCTCTGAAATTACGATTTTCCATGGACTCAATGCCTTGAACAAGATCAAATTTTTCTATAAATAGATTGCCATCCAACGAAAAACTCCTACAAAGCGTACCCTTGACAGCTCTTTGAGGTTTGTGTTTTTTAGGAAGTTTTAATGATTGTTCAATTCTATCAGTAAGTGACATACACTCTCCAAGTTTTGTAAGCTAACTATTTATTCAACGAACATTATATATAAAAGAGTCTGATATAGACAAATAAACATATATAAAAAATGTTCAGTTATTTAATGAATTTAGGAATTTAGGGGTCAAGGCTTGACTTTTAACTTTCGATACTCTAAGCCATTTTGACACACACTCCAATACTCATCAAAAACAATATCCCTTTTATCTTTAAAACCAAGCTATATCTTTTTCCTTTTTTACATTAAAAGAAACTTATGCCTACTTATTGCACAGATGGCTAAGAAACCTTTTGATACAATGTCGTATTATTTTTTTTGGAGTCTGTAATGAGCAGTATTGTTTTTTTAAACGGTGATTTTTGTAAAGAGGAAGATGCGAAAGTATCTATTTTTGACCGTGGGTATCTTTTTGGCGATGGCATCTACGAAGTGGTACCCGTTATCAATGGTAAAGTGATCGATAAAGAGCCATTTTTTGAGCGTTTTGATGGAAGCTTGAGTAAAATTGGTCTTAAAGCACCTTTTTGTAAAACAGAGATTAGTGCCATCTTAGATACTTTGATTGCTAAAAATGATTTGGTTGAAGGTGGTATTTATATGCAAGTCACACGTGGCGTTGCACCTCGTGAGTTTTACTTTCCCGAGAACACACCTACTACATTTATGGCATTTATCTTTAAAAAAGAGATTATCAACAGCCCACTCGCTACACAAGGGGTTAAAGTGGTTAGTTGTGCTGATATAAGATGGAAACGTCGTGACATCAAATCAATTTCTCTTTTAGGGCAAGTCTTAGCCAAAGAAGAAGTACATCAAAAAGGCGCTTATGAAGGTTGGATGATCGAAGATGGTTTTATCACTGAGGGTACGTCTTCATCTGCGTATATTGTTAAAGATGGTGTGATTATCACACGCCCACTTTCCAATTCAATTCTTCCAGGTATTCGCCGTAAAGTGCTTATGAGTTTGACTAAAGAGCATGGCATTAAAATCGAAGAACGCCTCTTTACTCTTGAAGAGGCATTGAACGCTGATGAAGCATTTATGTCAAGTGCGACTGTTTTTGTTTTACCGATCATTGAAATTGATGGCAAGCCTATTGGTACAGGT
>JAQUVE010000030.1 GCA_028693565.1 Sulfurospirillaceae bacterium
TTTATCTACGCGCTATCTTACAATAGAGCTCTAGCGAAGGGTTTTAATATGAGACCAAAACCATCCCTTCTTGCTGCAGGTTGGGTTTACATAGCCACTTTAATTGCTTAAAGCGCTGGTGGGCTCTTACCCCACCGTTTCACCTTTACCTAAAAATAGGTAGTTTACTCTCTGTTGCACTAATCCCTTAGGTTACCCTAGCCGTCCGTTAGACGGAACCATGTCTCAAATGCAGCCCGGACTTTCCTCTTGAGCGTGAACTCTCAAGCAATCACCTACTGTACCTTTTGAGTAAAGATTATAACGTATCTTTTATTAATTCTTCAATGATGACTGTTGCATAAGAGCCTTTTGGTAAACTAAAGTGCATTTCAAACCACGCCTCTTCTTCTTTATAGGTAAACTCAATCTCTTCAGCAAAACTCCACGCAAAGCGACGGCTACCATTCATTTTGGATAAAAATGGCTCACTTTCTGCAAACATTTTTGCTTCAATTTCACCCGCTTCTTGTTCAGCTCGAATATTTTTTCCACCAACAAGCCAACCCGTAATAGTAATATCACGTGCTAAAAATCGCGGTAATTCAGCTTCCAAACTTTCACATACAAAAGCTTTCCCCGCGGGATAATGGTGCAATACATCGCCTTGTAAAAGTTTAAAAAACTGTTTTTGTTTTTTAAGTTCACTTACCACATTTTTGGGAAACTTTAAAATATTGACTGCCTCATTGATATCAAAGTCTTCAACGACACGGCTAATTTCAATACGACGTGATAACCACTCGTTAAACAGATAACTTTGATAAGCACTCAGATAAAACTCATGCATTTTATGATTGCGCTCTTTACGCTTGCCTTGCAATATCTCTTTACCAAGTTCATAATTTTTACCCGTGATGCCAAAACGCTGGTATCCAAAAAAGTTTGGGAAACCCTCTTCTTTAATCTTTTTTAGTCCGTTTTTCAGCTTCATGGCGTCCACTGGATTGACTTTTTTTAGACGAATAAAAAAGCGATTTCCTTTCAAATGTCCTGTACGTATTTTGTTGTTATGATAAATTTTATCGAGTATTTTGATTTTTTCATGGGAAAAATTGGCTAATTTTGGCTCAAAACTTTTATGCAACGAGATATATTGTGTTGTCATGCCATCTTTGTCTTTCAGCCCTGCATAACCGATATCACGTACTTTTGCACCAGTTACCTCACTGATATACTGTACCATATCCCACGTCGTTAAATCTTTTTTTCGCACATGTAAAACCAGATGCTCACCCTCACCACTAAAAGGATAAAGTGGAATTTCATTGACCACAAAGTCACTGGCATTTTTGGTAAAAAGTACGTCCACAGGAGCGTGGCCTAGAAAAAATTGTCGATTCATAAGTTTCCTTTAGTTTGTAAACCGTTAAAAATGATGCTCTTTACAAAAACATCGATACGTTGAGCGTGTGATGCGCCCAAAAAGAGTGATTTTAGTACGTGTTTTGTGTGCTATACGTTGAATTGTCTTTTGGTAACGCGGTGAGAAGGTAAAAAGTAGCTCATACTCTTCGCCACTGCACAACAATCGTTTGTTCAATTTTTTGAAAAATCTAACCCCAACATGACTTGATTGACAAAGTCTTGATAAATCTTTTGATAATCCATCAGATATATCCATCCCCGCATTTACAAACGATGATGCTTTATAAAAAAATTTATCTTTTAAAATAGGCTTGATAAAACGAGATTGTGAACCTACCTTGCCACCTCGTAACAGCCTCGTCAGCTCTTTTTGTGATGATCCTAAAGAACCTGTATAAGCAACTAAATCACCTATTTTAGCACTTTTACGCTCGATAGCTTTCTTCACATCAGAGATAATCGTCACCGATATCATCAACTTTTCCCCAGCGGTTGTATCTCCTCCAATAATAGAAATACCATAATCTTTAGCAACACGTTCAAAACCAGACGATAACTCATTTAGCTGTGTTAGGCTAAATGTTTTAGGAATCACTATCCCTAATAAGGCTAACGTTGGTTTAGCGTTCATCGCAATCGCGTCAGATATATTAACGAGCATACTTTTTTGAGCAATTTGCCCTAAACTCATCCATTGACGCTTAAAATGGATATCTTCACAAAACAGATCTTTGGAGTAAACTTTATTTCTTATCACAGCACCATCATCACCAATATGGCTACTTGAAAAACCTGATATGAAATATGCTTCTTTACTCATTACCCACCTTAAATGTTATATTAGTTGACAACTTGAGTGTATCATTGTTCATTCAAATGAATGCGTGATTATACCCAGTCGCTAAAAGAAAAACAAACTTAAGTATAGTTGCGATAGAATTATCATTTACCATATACAAAGGAGTCTGCGCAATGGAATGTAAACTCGAACTTAGTGTCTTTCGTTTTGACGCTAAAACAGATTTTCTACCTTATTATAAAAAACATATTATTAAGATAGATCGTTCTCAAACGGTTAATGACCTTTTAGCACTTATACAAGCAACTGAAATTTCATTTGGTTATCCAAAAGATGAATATGCTGCTATTAAGATCAATTCAAAAGCACTTTTCACAACAGAATCCATCGATGACATTGTAAATCATTTTGGAAAAGAGCTCACGCTAGAGCCACTCAGTACAAAACGAGTTGTGCATGATATGATTATTGATGATGGTGATTTTAATGCGCGTTTTGATTTATTAGATGCCTTTGTTGATTCAAATGACAGACCCCTTTTTAAACACTATATTATCTACCACTATGCATCTTCAGTATTAACACTGCAAGAAAATTTTCAAGGGGATGCTTTATTGGCTTTTGCGTACGATATGATACAAAAATACCCTCTGCAAAGAAACGCAATCTTGCGCGTAGTGGCTGATCCTCAAAATGGTGCATTTTTACATGTAAAGTTGTGTAATAAAATTTTCCCTTGTGCAGCGCAAGTAGAACAAAAGATTGGTAAACTAAAAAATGAAATTTTAAGACATAAACCATTTATTAACAGTTACGTTGAAAAACTCTCTCAACGCATAGACTCTTTATAAGGAAGTTGTATGAAACAATATTTTCTCTTTGATGCTCTCATTGACACTCAAAAAAGTGCACCCTTAGCTATTGCAGCACGTACATTAATTGATTTTTTAAAAATTAATGCTATCCCTTTTAAAGGAGCAAAAGCAGATATTGGCAGTGAAATACTAAGTCTCAATGCCATAAAATTCTTTTACACCAATGCTTTTACGATTTCATTGGCGAGTAAAGAATCACGTGATATTTTATGTATTGAAAATAGCTCATTTACATCACTTTCAATGACTAAAGATGCTCTTAACAACGATGAAGATCTTAAAAGTATCATTGCAAGACAGTTAAAACATGATGGCATTGAGTTAAACCTTGATGCATCTATTGTAACGCTTGAACACGTTCTCATCGAAGAGATTGGGGCACAAAAACTTAAAACACTGGTTCAACACTCATTTAAAAAATTCAATGTTGCCTTATATCTAGGAACATCTGTATGCCAAGCACGTAAGTTTACAGATGTAACACTGAGTGAACAATTGCTTGATTTGGCAGGGGTAAAACGTATTCGTTATGCTTCAGCGTATGAAAGTGATGGCTATGAAATCCTTGATCATGCACCACAAATTGCCAAAAAATTAGCTTCTGATATTTTACTTGATATGTTTGATAATGCTGCTGATTTTGTGCTCATTAGCGATGCACGTAGTTTCATGATATTTGACTTGTATCAAAAAGAGCTTGAAAAAATTGCACAAAGAGATATAGAGCTTAGTGTTTTAAGCTTACCACAATTGCTTTTATTAGCTTTTGGTGTTGTAGATAAAAAAAGCACAGGATTGGATCTACACAGAGTTTCAATCACAATGATTTAAGTTATCTTAAAAAAATATAAATAAGATAAATTTAATCTCTTTATTTAGTCACGTTTTTGTAGGGTTTTATTAAAATTAGGATATTAAAAATTTAAGGAGTAACTATGCCAAAGATTAATCGTTATGTTGATATAGATAGTGTTGAGAGAGAAGCTAAAAAAGATTATATTGATAGACACTCTCCCTTTATCCATTGTGCATCTACTGCAACAAAAGATGTACCATTTAAAGTAACTGTCAAAGTAGGTAATGCCTATACTCATCCTGATGATTTTGACCATTATATTGCCAACATTCAGCTCTATACTGGTGAGACGTTATTAGCCCGTGCTGATTTTATTGCTGGTACATTAGGTGGACAAGATAAAAAAGGTCAAGCAGAAGTAACATTTACTATTGTTCCTAGCAAAAAACTTACACTTGTTGCGCAAAGTTACTGTACGAAGCATGGTGTTTGGGAAAGTGATCCTGTCGAAGTAACTGTTGAATAAAAACCTTACAGAGTGTTCAAACTTATTGAACACTCTGTATAAAACTATCTAAATCCTCTTGTATTCTTTCTATCTTATGACTGCTTATGAACTTCTCTTCTTTTTTGGTAAGATTCTCTTTTTCTGAAACAAAATATCCACTTTGAAGGCCTAATGTTATCTCATTGGCAACCATACGAAACGTATCACGATCAAAATCAACGCCTAAAAAAAGATATTTCTTATCATTACGATAAGTTTTTAAAAAAGGTGCTATGGCATAGCCTCCCATGGCTTCTGTAAGCCAATCTACAAAGTCAGCATCGCTGACAATAAAGTTTCGCTCAGGCACAACACATCCTAGGGGCTTAAAGAGTATCGGTAACGTAGAGCTCAAAAGTCTCTTTTCAACACGTGTGTACTCTTTTTTTGTTGTATCAAAAAGATATACAATAAACCTATCATATCCGCCCATGATGCGACTTACCCCTGTAATTAAAAAATGCTCTTCCTCTGCATAAAGTTTTAATAAAGAATCATCCATATTAAGATCAATCACATAACGAGGCTTAATAGCTTTAAGCCATTCATAGACTTTGGGCAACGCATAAGAGCTAGATGTAAAAATATGATTAGTCATCTGTTCAATATAGGGCCTCCCTTTGCGTTGTTCTAAGCTCATTGCCGCACGTGAGTATTCATACATTAATCTTGCAGACATTGCTCTACCATTATTGAGTGCTAATATCATAGAATCATTATCATAAGGGATTTGTGAACCATTTTCTGTTTGAGTGTCTTTAAAGACACCCATACCGATAAAAGGAATAAGAGTACCATTTTTTAATTCTAATGCAATATCATTTTTCACTCATTATCCTTCTTCACTAAAGATGCGTCGTTGACACATAAGTTTTTGATTAAATGCAGGCAACAACAATAACATTTCGTCCGCACTGATACCATCTTCACTTCCCATTAACACGATACGTTCAACTGTATTTTCAAGCTCTCTGACATTGCCAGGCCAGCGATATTGACATAAAATTTCCATCGCTTCATCGGTTATAATAACGTGCTTTTTATGGTTATTAATTGCTTTTTGCAAAAAGAAATTGACTAATAAAGCAATGTCTTCACCACGCTCTCTAAGGGGTGGTAAATCAATGGGTATAACATTAAGACGATAATACAAATCCTCTCTGAAAGTACCATTTTTAACCATCTCTTCAAGGTTTCTATTTGTTGCTGCCACTAATCTAACATTGACTTTGATTGTTTTAGAACCGCCAACTCTTTCAAACTCTCTCTCTTGCAAAACTCTTAGAAGTTTTACTTGTGCTGAAGCAGAGATATCGCCTATTTCATCTAAGAAAAGTGTGCCACCATCAGCAAGTTCAAATCGCCCTTTTCGTGCCTCTTTTGCATCGGTAAAAGCTCCTTTTTCGTGTCCAAAAAGCTCACTCTCAATCAGTGTATCTGTGATAGCAGCACAATTTAACTTTACAAAAGGCTCTTCTTTGCGTTTGGATCGTTTATGAATTGCTGCAGCGACAAGCTCTTTACCTGTGCCCGTTTCCCCACGTACTAAAACAGTGACATTACTCTCTGAAATACGTTCAACCACATTATAAACAGCTTTCATTTTCTTACTTTCGCCAATAATATCACCAAAATTATGAACCTTAGAATCCCACTCCATTTTATAATAAAGCTTCAGCTCTTTTAAACGCTCTTTTTCTTGAAGATTAATATTGTGCGACCTTATAGACTGAGCAAAAAGTGAGCTCATGATCGTTAATGCACGAATGGTACTATCAAAATCAATCGTTGTGTTTTTTGTAATATGAGCACCCAATACACCAACAACTTCCTTATCAGCTACCATCGGCACTGCAATATAAGAAATACCATTTTTATCACGATTTCCTGATTTATTTAAAAACATCATATCATTGTGCAAATTTTCAATGACAACGGGCTCTTTACTTTGTGCCGCAAATCCTGTAGCACCTTCACCTAATTTATAGGTTCCTAGCTCTTTTTGATGTTTAGAGTAATCAATACAAGCATAAATACTTAAGACTCCATCATTGAGGGTATGAATACTGCATTTCTCTAAATGCAATTGATTTTTTAAAATGGACAATGCTTTTTCCAAAGATGTGACTAAATCTTGAGAGTTTGAGACCAGCATTGCTGTTTCATAAAGTGTCAATAATTCTTTTGCTGTCAAACAGTCCGTACAGCGTGCATCAAGTGCAACCATCTTGCACTCCTTATAATGAGGTAAGTACAATTATACACAATAATGAATATTATATATTCATTATTATGCGCATAATTTAATCATTGAGCTTTTTACACACCTCTTCTTTAGGAAGTTTTTTAGGACCTGGTTGAATCCACCATATTTCACCATTACTTAACTCTACTTCACCACCCCATTGCTCTTCACCATCAAACTCAATCGTAGTTATGGTCTCTTCCATGTCTTTTTTTGCGATATAAAAATAGATTACACCGGCATCTTCTCTTAGCATTACTTTTGCCATTGTTGTTCCTTTTACGTTAATATTTTTTTAACCCATCTAACCAAAATGCTATCTTCATAAGCAACTTTAAAAAACCCTTTTTGCAACTCCTTGATTAAAATGTGTTTGTTGTTTTCCTTACATGTCATCGGAAAATCCTCACGATGATGCGCTCCGCGACTCTCTTTTCGCTTCATGGCTCCTAAAATGATTGCTTCACTCAGCTCTAGTGCATTGCGTAACTCCAAAATAGAGATAAGCTCAACATTATTATTTTTACTTTTATCAATACAATGCAAGGTATTTGATTCTAAACGCAAATATTTCATATAATCAAAAGCTTCTTGCAACGTAGCTTCATCACGAAAGATACCCGCTTTATTAAACATAATTTTTCCTACGGATATACGCATCGCATTAAAATTCTTAGAACAATCTCCATCAAAAATACGCTGTACCAAAGCCATTGCTTTTATGACTACATTATAATCAATCGGCAAAAACTCTTTATTAAAAGCATAATCTTTAGCTTTTTTACCTGCCAACTCTCCAAAAACAGCACCTTCCAACAAGGAGTTTCCCCCTAATCTATTGGCTCCATGAACACCTAAAGATGCTGCTTCACCACACACAAACAGTCCATTTAACTCACTACACGTAAAGTTTGCATTGATACCACCCATACTATAATGTGCCACTGGCTTGACTTCTAAAAGCTCTTCTGCAATGTCAACACCCACTTGATTGTATGCATTTTTATACAGTGTAGGCACTCGTGCTAACAAAATTTCTTTGGGTATATGACGCATATCAAGATAAACTTTTTTACCTTTACGCATCTGCTCGAAAATGGAACGCGAGAGTACATCGCGTGTTCCAAGCTCATCCACAAAACGCTCTCCGTCACTGTTGATCAGATATCCACCTTCTGCACGTGCCGCCTCGGAGATAAGATAACTTGTTTTGGCAAAACCTGTTGGATGAAACTGTACAAACTCCATGTCCTTGAGGCTAAGCCCTGCACGAAGAGCAACACTTAAAGCATCACCAGTACAGTCTTGTGCATTGGTACTATATCCTCGATAAATTCCAGCATAACCTCCTGCTGCAAATACAATGGCTTTAGCGGGATAAACCACAACACTTGAGTCAAATCGTTTTAATGCAACTACTCCACTAGCATAATTTTCAATCTTCGTAATGTCCATCACATAATGATTTACTAAAAAATCAACACCAATGTGTCTGGCTTGTTTAATAAGTGCTTGTGTGATAGCAGCTCCTGTACTATCGCCTACAAAACATGTGCGTTTACTACTTCCTCCACCAAAACTTCGTTGTAATATTGCACCATTTTCATCCCTATCAAATACTACACCATAAGCTTCAAGTTTTTTAATAATATGAGGGGCTTGCTTACACAGATAGGTTATCGCTTTTTTATTGCCTAAACCTTTAGAGCTTTGCATCGTATCATCAATATGTTTTTGAATCTCTTCACTGTTTTTAGGATCCAATACAGCATTAATACCACCACTAGCGATGGCACTGTTAGATTTGAAGATATTACCTTTGGTTAAAATGGCAACACTATTTGTTTCGCTCTTAGCTTCAATAGCAGCCATGAGTCCTGCGATACCTGAGCCTATTACTAAAACATCGTATGTCATTTAACGCTCCATTTGGTATAAAAGATTGTATTTTGCACTATTGACAGCTGGAATCTGCGAAATTTCTGTATTACTTTTTACATGTTCACTATGCTGTGAACTAAATAAAGAGCTTACAAAACCTCGAGTAGAGCGCACAAACTGTAATGCTAATTGAATATCACTGCTCAGTTTCATCGTACTATCGAGAACATAACCAACTTCAGGACGAAAAGGTTTTTGAAAAAGGTGCATTTGCAAAAGAGATGAACTACCAATTACACCTAGTCCTAATTTATGTGCAACTTGTAACGGCGTATAATCATTTCCATCGCTCATTTTTTGCGTTGCAAGGCTATACGCTTGCGTTTTCGCAATATTAAAAGGAAGCTGTAAATACTTAAAATGATGCCCAATTCCACCTACTTTGCATGCAACATCATACACTTCTTCAATGTTGATGTGCTCTGCATTACTCTGCTCATAACTAAAGGCATTCCATACAGCAAGCCCATAAGCTCTGATTTTCCCTTCATTCACTAAAGTTTCAAACAAACTAAATATTGATTCTAATTGCTCAAAAAAGGCAGCTTTTCCTATTTTTGTCAGTTGTGTTTCGGGATTATGCAGAAAATAGATATCTAAACATTCTACTTGCAAATTTTTTAAAGATTGCTCACACGAATAGCGCAAAAATTTAGGATTAATACAGTGTTGGTCTAGTTCTATCTCCTCTTGTGTTGCAAGCTCTTTTTCAATAATATTTTTAGTGATCCACTCATAAGGATTTTCAGGAAATGGAAACTCTAAAGGGATAAAACCTCCTTTAGAACAGATCACGAGCTCTTCTCGCTTCACTTCACCCTTTAAAATCAGCTCACTTAAAGCCTCGCCTATCTCTTTTTCGCTCTGCTGATAGCGATAATTTATCGCTGTATCAATTAAATTTATTCCATTCAAAATAGCCGTTTTAAGCGCTTGCGCATAACTAAAAATATAATTTTCTTCTTTATAAGGTTCTTTTTTAAAAGTACCAAAACCCAATTTTGAGATTATTAAACCATCAAAACGAGCATAAAAATCTTTATAATGCGAAAATCGTTTAGCAAAGTTGTAAGTTGCATTGGGAGTCGCATACATGAGTCCTCTTTTTAGGACTATAATTGCAAGAAGTGTTCCTTAGAAGTCAAAGAAAGAAGCAAGGGTTTAATCTTGCTTCTTCCAAATATTGGCTAAAACGAGTAGACTCATGAGGAGAATAGATGTAACCATAACACCACCCATGGTAAAGATAATATACACTAGTTCAGGTATAAACTTTGAAAACCACCATGAGAAAATATCCAAAAATGCACCACCAAAGGAAGCAATAATAAATGCCGTTCTAATACTCTCTTTGTAAGTCGTATAGGCAAAAAGCAATGAAATAAGAATCAAAAACGTTGATATTCCAAACATATGAATATGGGCTTGTTTCGACATCTTTGACCATGAATATCCAGCGTCTGTATGCGTTAACACTTGTTCATACGTATCAAAAGGCATAGAAGGGATGGCTTTACTCATTTTAGAAGTTTTACTATGACAATTAGTACAATCTGATTGGATGATTTTCCATGCATCATTGTATAATTCGCCTTCTTGTTTAGCTCCCTCTTTAATCCAATGATGAACCGTCTCAATATCCTCATCTGCCGTTACTTCTTTATACATACTCCCCTTCATAGCAGCCACCAATGAAGGCATTGTATATTTATTTTGTATCTGCGAAATTGTAGGAATATTTAATCCATCTTTTTGACCAGAGAGTTCAAGCCCCAAAAGAATTACCGAAGAAATTGTCGCTGTTATCACAAAGAGTAAAAACAGCGATATCGCTGTTTTTGCTTGTGTGTTCAGGTTTTGGATTGACACACGTTATCCTTTTTATTTGAATCGTAATTCAATGCTACCATCGTGAAATACGTGGTTAATTTGAGTATTATCAAACACGGCTACACCAAAATAGTAAGGCTTTTTAAGGTCATTAAACTGAACATCTTGTTCAGCCACTTTTGCCCCTGTTGTAACTAATGCTCTTTTTACAATCATCGTCCACTTACCATTTGCCCATGTCGCTTTTGTTTCAACATCAGCAGCCGAACCACTCATTTTGTCAACAACGATACCAGGAATAGAATCACCTACTTTAAAGGTATCAACAAATGGGACTTTATTGGCGTCTTTGATAGAACCGATCACATTATCTTTAGCATCCTTATTCATAAAAGCAGGGCCTGTTTTATCGGCATTATAGTTATCTTTATAACCACCACCTACCTTATCATCACCTTTTCTACCCCACTCTTTAGAAAGCTTAGGATCATTAGTGTTATCAACATATTGGTCATGCATTAAATCAAATGGCAAACCTGTTCGAACACCTTTCCAATGCCACATATCGATAAATTCACCTGGTTTATTGGTATATTTTCTGCCTGCTGAATTATCTGAAAAACCATTATTCATACCATCTTTGGTTATGTGACATGCAATGGCACATCCTTTTTTCTCAAAACCTTTTGTATTGATATTCCAAAACATTGCCATTTTATCTTCGTAGTAATTATTTTCATGTCCCGTGGAATCTTTTGTAACCATTCTTTTCCATGAACCATCCGCTTGCTTTACCCATGGAAAACGTACTGTGCTCATTGTTGGGTCATCATACTGCAATTTAATATAAAGATTTTTATCATCATACAAAGATTTTAGAACTGCATTACTTTTTGTTATACCTGTAAAACCTTCAGGTTTATAGGGTGTTTCAGTGAGAGGAACATTGATCTCTTTTGCTTTTGCCCAAGCTACATCACCTGCATCCATAGAAACAGGGGCTGAGACCTTTATGCTTTCTAACTTAAAATCTGATGCCATAGCACTGGTACTTAAAAGCATCGTACTTGCCACAACAATGGATAAACCCGCTAAAGAAACTTTTTGTGTAAAGTTTTTCATATAGAACTCCTTTTTGAAATTATGCAAGCAGTATGTCATCTTTTTATTTCGCCAATATTAATTCTGTATTAATTTTTTTTAATATTTATTTTAAACAAGTATAGATACTATTATCAAATGAAAATACTTATTATTGAAGACGATTTAAAAATCGCATCTTTTATTAAAAAAGGTCTAAATGAAGAGGGCTTTATTGTTGATACCGCACAGGATGGGGAAGAAGGATTATACCTTTGTGAACAATACAAATATGACCTTATCCTTCTTGATTGGATGTTACCAAAGCTTAATGGTAGACAAGTTTGTAATTCATTAAGAGAGAAAAAAATCGTCACACCTATATTAATGCTAACGGCTAAAAATAGTGTGGAAGATCGCATCGCAGGTCTTGAATGTGGTGCTGATGATTATTTAGGCAAGCCTTTTGTATTTTTAGAACTGGTAGCCAGAGTAAAATCATTACTTAGGCGTTCATCCTATCAATTTATAGAAACGCTTAAACTGGATTCTCTTGAAGTCAATATTACAAAACGACTTGTTACACGTTCATCAAAACCTATCGTATTGACTGCAAAAGAGTTTGATATCTTAGTCTATATGTTATTGAATCAAGACTGTATTATCACGCACACCCAATTGCAAGAGAAATTATGGGGAATCAATGAATGTACTTCTAGCAATGTTATCAATGTTTTTATCCACCATTTAAGGCATAAAATTGATACACAAGATGAAAAACCATTGATTCATACCGTTCGTGGCTCTGGCTATAAAATGAACGTTTAATGGAAATAATCTTATTTATTTATGGTCTTTCTTTTTTTGTACTTGGCGTTTTAGTCCTCTTTGTCAAAACAAAAGAGAGTGATTTTTTCTTTGCCAAAAAAATATGGCTACTGGATGCTTTTGCCATCTTGCACGCTTGTGTGGAATGGGTGTTTTTATACATGTATCTCTACCCTGAAACAGAGAGATTTTTAATTCCTGTCAAGTTAATTCTTCTTTTGAGCTCGTACCTCTTTTTATTTGAGTTTTCACGTTTTATCGTTAGGGAAAGCTTCCGCAAAAAAACATCAAAACTACATTTTCTTCACATACTTTACGCCGCACCTGTTATTTATATCATCAGTCTCTCTAGCCTTTTAATACTGATTTTAATTCATCCCTCTGTTGATGATACGATTGCTGCTATTCGCTATACCTATGGTTTTTTTGGCTCGTTTTTCCTTGGTCTTGGTTTATATTTTTACGGCGATTCTCTCAAAAAAATTGAATATATCGATAGATTAAAACTCTATTTTAAAATTCCAGGCATTGCCTTTATCATCTATGCGCTCTTAGCAGGAATAGCCGTAACGCCTACACTCTATTTTCCTGGTAATCTTATTAATACTGAATGGTTTTTAGATGTTTTCAATATTCCCGTTCAATTTTTCAGAGCTATTTGTGCTCTGGTGATTACTATTTGCTCGATAAGAGCCCTACAAATTTTTAGTGATGAAGCAGATTTAAAATTGCGCAAATCCCTTAAACAAATTAAACGTTTTTCTTCTGATGTTTCCCATGAACTTAAAACGCCCCTCACCGCCATGAAAGGAGAAATGGAAGTCGCTTTGCTCGAACCAAGAAGCGATGAAGAGTATCGGCGTGTCTTAACTTCTTCACTGGAAGAAGTCGATAAATTACAATCCATCGTCAAAAATCTTTTGATGCTTACATATCTTGAAAAAAAGCCTCTTAAAAGTACTTTTTTACAACACTCTTTAGATGATATTGTTTTAAACACCATTGAAGATTTAATGCTTATAGCCAATCGCCATAAAATCACTTTAGAAATATTACACCTTGACACAATCGAGATGCGTTGTGACAATGTACTAATAAAAACTATTTTTATCAATGTTATTGAAAATGCTATCAAATATAGTCCTGAAAATACCACGGTTTATATTGCGTTGCGCAACGCTCACCATAAAGCAATTTTCAGCGTTGAAGATGAAGGATTTGGAATTGACGAAGAAAAAATAGTATTTGTTTTTGATAGATTTTATCGTAGTGATGATTCTCGCTCAAAAAACATCAAAGGCTTTGGACTTGGCCTTTCCATCGTACACCAAATCGTTCAAGCACACGATGGAACGATATCAATTCACAATAGACCCGAAAAAGGATTACACGTTAGTATACAACTTCCTCTTTGAGACTTCTCAATTAAATACAAGTCTAATTTATCCTTAGTGCGTTATAATTTTTAAAAACAATAAGGCATTTGATGCGTTGTGAAAATTTAAGCTCATTTATCGTGATGGATATTGTCAAGGAAGCCGAAAAATATTCTGATTGTATTCATTTTGAAATTGGTCAACCCGACCTTCCCCCTTCTGCAAACGTTAAAGAGGCTTTGCATGCAAGCATTGAGAGCAATTGCTTCTCGTATACGCAAAGTCATGGACTCATTGCACTACGCGATAAGATCGTTAACCATTATCAAGAGACTTATGGCGTTACAATTCAAAGAGAACAAATCTTTCTAACACCTGGAACAAGTGGGGCTTTTTTAATCGCTTATGCACTGACACTCAAACACGAAGCAACACTAGGATTGAGTGATCCTTCCTACCCGTGCTATAAAAATTTTGCTTCCTTATTAGACATTAATCCTTTGTTCATGCCTATTGGAAAAGAAGATGACTTTGAATTGCATGTCAAGGATTTAGAGCCTCATCAACTTGATGCTTTGCAAATTTCTTCACCAGCCAACCCAACAGGAAATATCTATAACAAAAACAACTTAAAAGCACTCATCAAATACTGTGAAGAACACCGTATTGCGTTTATCTCTGATGAGCTATACCATGGACTAACTTACGAAGAGAATGCTCATACTGCACTTGAATTTTCTCAAAACGTTTACGTTATCAATGGCTTTTCAAAATACTATTGTATGCCAGGACAGCGTTTAGGATGGATCATTGTGCCTAAAGAGAAAATTCGCCACGCCGAAATGGTGGCACAAAATCTTTTTATCTCTGCTCCTACCCTTTCGCAATACGGCGCGCTTGAAGCATTTGATGAGCCTTATTTAGCTATGATTAAAGAAGAATTTAAACAAAGGCGCGACTTTTTATATGCAGAACTTTTAGATATTTTTGAGATAGATGCCAAGCCTGAGGGGGCGTTTTACATCTGGGCAAATATCTCCAAATATTCAAATGACAGTTTTGCTTTTGCCAAGGAATTATTAGAAAATATCCACGTTGCCACAACACCGGGTATTGACTTTGGCCGTAATGGCACAGAACACTACCTTCGTTTTGCTTATACACGCAATATTGAACATATGAGAGAAGGCATTAAGCGCCTTAAAAGCTATTTATCACAAAAGGACAAACAATGAATATTACAAAAAACAGCGTTGTAACGCTTGAATACACCATCAAAGACACGCAAGGGCATCTACTTGATTCGGGTGCTGACCCACTTATCTACCTTCATGGTGGGTATAACGATATTTTTGCTAAAATCGAAAAAGAGCTAGATGGCAAAAAAGTGGGCGATAGCATCGAAGTAGCTTTAAGCCCAAAAGAATCCTTTGGCGAATACGATGAGTCCCTCGTGAGCATTGAAGAACGTGGTGAATTTGATGACCAGATTTTTGTAGGTGAGCAGTTTGTTGAAATTATTGAAGATGAATTTGATGAAGCAGAGGATCAAAAAATATCCTACACCATTAAAGAGATCACACAAGAAACTGTTACACTTGATGGCAACCACCCATTAGCGGGTATCGATGTTATCTTTAAAGCCAAAGTTTTAGAAGTGAGAAAAGCAACCGCAAAAGAGATTAAAGAAGAACACGCACGCTAAAAATTAAACATGGTGATAGCAAAATGGATAACAAACTTTCTAGGAGATTAAAACTGTTATTGCCATGAACATCAGCACGTTTAGGGCTTTTCAAAGCCAAAATTATCGACTTTTTTTTGCAGGGCAATCTATCTCGCTTATGGGCACATGGATGCAGCGAACGGCGATTCTTTGGGTTGTTTATATGCAAACACATTCAGCATTTATGCTAGGATTAACGGCATTTGCTACACAGTTCCCCTCTTTTTTATTTTCACTTTTAGGAGGAACCATTGCGGATCGCTATAACCGCTATAAGGTTCTTTTAGTCACACAAATAGCGTCTATGGTACAAGCGGCTATCCTCACTTTGGTCATTATGTTTACACGTTATTCTATCGCTGAAATACTCATTCTTAGTACTATTTTAGGAATGATTAACGCATTTGATGTTCCTGCCCGTCAATCTTTAGTGCATTTTATGGTCAATAACAAAGAAGACATTGGCAATGCCATCGCTCTTAACTCTTCGATGGTCAATCTTGCTCGACTTATTGGTCCTGCGGTTGCAGGTATTGTTCTTGAAACATGGGGTGCTGGTATCTGCTTTATGCTTAATGCCTTGAGTTTTATCGCTGTCATTGGTTCATTATTGATGATGAAATTGCCTGTTTATATGCCAATGGTTCATACTAAAAAAATGCTTGAAGATCTCAAAGATGGACTTCATTATTTAAAATCAACCCCATCCTTGGGTGCTTTAGTTTTACTACTCTGTTTTATTAGCTTTTGTGTACTTCCCTATGCGACGCTGCTTCCCATGATCGCTAAGGAAACACTTGGAGGAACTGCTCGAACCTATGGTTATCTTAACAGTTTTATAGGAATAGGTGCTTTTATAGCAGCCATAGCACTTGCCTCATTACAAAATAGTATCAATCTTCAAAAAGTTTTACTGATCGCAACAACTATTTTGGCAGTGGGCATTTTGTTATTATCCCTCACGCATACACTCATCCTAGCACTACTGTTTTCAGGTATTGCAGGATTTGGGATGATGTTACATATCACCATTATCAACACTTTACTGCAAACAACTTCTTCAAGTGAAATGCGAGGTCGCGTGATTAGTTATTTTGCAATGGCTTTTTTTGGAATGCAACCTCTTGGTGCACTTTTAATTGGAACTATCTCACATTATATCGGTGCGGCTGAAACCCTCTTTTTACAAGGATGTATTGCCATAATCATTACAGCAATATTCTCTTCTTATCTATGGAGGGTTTCCAACTAAGACTTAGCGTTTTTACTTCTGAAAATAGTCTTTTGCAATTTGTTTTGCCTCGGCACCACTCGCCCCATCACCTTTAAGAGTAAAAGCAAAAACACGTGTACTTTGCGGCTCTTCGATGAAACCTACAAACCAACCGACACCACCACAGCTGCCTGTTTTGCCAGCAAAAGTCGATTTTTCATTCTTCTCAAGCATAAGAATATCTTTCACAATAGCCATCGCACGTTGTGAAAAAGGTAGAGAATTTTCCATTAATTTCGCCATGAAAAGAGCTTGTTCTTGCGGAGATATTTTTAAACTTCCATCCGTTAACCAAAAATTTATTAAGGTTTTAGAGGTGTCATGATTGCCATAATTAGCCTTTTCAACCATCTTTTGCATACGTTCTGACCCAATGCGACGCGCTAATTCTTGATAAAACCAAACGGTTGAAACGGCGATGGCTGAACGCATTGAGTGATCTTTATTCCAAAAATCATACATACGAATTTGCTTATCCCATGGGATTATCTCATTTTCATCTTTGATAACATGCGTATCCAACGCAATAAGACTATTTAAAATTTTAAACGTAGAGCAAGGATTTAAACGTTCATTAGCAAATGTTCCATAGACTTCCTCTTGTGAGCTATTTATATCCAAAATGACAGCGGTACCGTCAAATGAGCCAAAATTTGGTGCAGCACAAAAAGCCATATTAGCCCATACTGCTAACATGAGAATTTTAAAGAACATACATCAGCCTTTCATCTCTAAACCTAGAGACGGAGCAATAGCACGCATTGCAGCAATCACATCAACAATGAGCTCTTCGATACTGACACCTAACATATCAGCTCCTTGTTGCATCACTTCTCTACTTGCCCCTGCGGCAAAAGAACGAGTTTTATATTTCTTTTTAACCGATGAGAGTTCCAAATCCATCACTGAGCCACTTGGTCTTACAAGTGCACACGCCGTAATGAGTCCCGTAAGTTCATCAACAGCATAAAGCGTTTTTTCCATTTTTGATAGAGGCTCAATGTCAGTGCAAATTCCAAAGCCATGCGACATGATTGCTCGGATAATTTCTTCAGAATACCCATGTTCTCGCATAATTTCTGCTGTCTTATGACAATGTTGTTCAGGATATTTTTCATAATCCAAATCATGCAGTAAACCTACAATACCCCACATCTGCACATCTTCTCCAGCTTTTTGGGCAAAATAACGCATCGCACCTTCTACTGCTAAACCATGGGTTATCAAAGCCGCACCATTATATTCTTTCAATAAGTTATAAGCATCTTCTCTCGTTGGCATCTTCTTCCTTTACATACAAAATGTTGATGACATGATAACCTATCTATCGGCAACTTAAACTCATAAATTTTATAAATTCAATCAATAATTTTTTATCAACCTCTTCCATCATCGCCGTTTTCATTAACTGTAAAGCTTCAAATGAATGGTATGCCTCTTTGTAAGATCGCTCAGTGGTTAATGCACTGAAAATATCAGCGATGGCAATAATCTTGGCAAAATCATGAATTTGATGTCCCATTAAATTATCAGGATAACCTTGTCCTTGTACTTTTTCATGATGATTTCGTGCTGGTTTTAATATATCATCATTGTTTTCACCATGAAATTGCAAGATTTCATAGCTGTACAATGGATGTTGTTTGATGATATTAAACTCTTTTTGATTTAATTTACCCTTTTTATTAATCACTTCATTAGGAATTTTACTTTTACCTATATCATGCAACATTGCAGCATTGCCCACATTCAAAATATCGTTATAGGAAAATTTTAAATAATTTGCAAAACCAATGGAAAAGACGGCAACATCTACGGAGTGTGTATAGGTATAATAGTCATGAGAGCCTATCTCCATCATACTTTTTATCGCTGTATCATGACTCAAAATAATATTAATTGTATTGTCCACTAAAGATTTTGTCCGTTTAATGGCCTCTTTTGACTCAGGTTTTTCCAAAAGATTATGGATAATATTGGAAGAAGTATCATAAATCAATTTTGACTTATCGATAAGTGAGATATGCTTATTTTGGCAAATATCTCCTAAGTATTTTTCTAAATAGTAATAATAGACAAGCTCATCTATACTCTGAATATAAAGATCATCTGAAGTGTTTAATAAAGTACTATGGCTTTTAGGAAAAACATCCCCATTTTCAACAATTAAAAAATACTCTTCTCCATCATCATCTTTACGATAAACATTAAATGGAACTGGCTCTTCGGCATTTAACGTATATGGAGGAATTTTCAAATGTGTATTTGTTGGTGCAAGAGACATAACGCAATACCTAGTTTTTTAACAATTTTATCATACACAAGTCTTAAAAAAGTCTCAAATTCTATTTTCTCGAACCTATCAACTGTTTGATAAAATACTCTCTTCATGAGCACTAGGGTAAGCCAAGATTATGGAAATATTGCATCATCGTATGACAATTTAGATTGATGGTTTTGAAGTTAAACGGAGGATCAAGAGAGCTAAAGCTCTCTTGATTTAATGCCCACCACGACCATGTCCTCCGCCTGAGCCATTCCCAGCACCACTTCCTGAGCCACTATTTCCACGGTTACCTGCTCCACTACCATTACTTGTCCCCATATTTCCAGTGGTTGGATTTGCTGTACGAGCTTGTGTCAATGTTTGTCGCTCTTCTTGGGTTAGCGTTTGCATTTTTGCTTGCATAGCCGCTTGAAAAGCTGCTCTATCTTCTGCAGCAACTGTTCCGCGCATAGCGGCAAGTTCAGTGGCACTCATGGCCGAATAATCCACAGCGAAAAGACTCATACCAAGCACACAAAGTGCTAAAAAACTTTTTTTCATCATAACTCCTTTTGAGAAAATTTATAATCAAATTCTATACTTAAAGTGTTATCTAAACGTTAAGGCTAAACCATTTTTACTTTAACACTTCATTAACACAGATATGATATGCTTAAAACAAGGAGAATTGCATGTCCAAAATTTTGTTACTCGAAGATGACTATCTTTTAAGCCAGACATTAATGACTCTTCTAGAAGAAGCCGGCTTTGATGTTGTTCACGCACAAGATGGGGAAGAAGCTTTATCGTTTAGTTATGAGTCTTCATTTGACCTTTACCTATTTGACATTAATGTCCCTTTTATCAGTGGTATTGATCTACTAAAGCTATTGCGTGATAATCACGATAAGACACCTGCTTTTTTTATTAGTGCCTACAAAGATATTCAAACTATTACGAAAGCATTTGATAGTGCATGTGATGATTATATTAAAAAACCTTTTGATTTTGATGAGCTTATAGTACGCATCAAAGCACATATTCATAAACAAAATCCGCTCATGACATATGGTGATACACAGTATGACCTTTTAACAAAGCGTATTTTTTGTGGGGATAAAGAGATTGATTTAGGGTATGTTGAAAAAGCAATTTTCGATCTTCTTATGCGTAATCTATGCCAAACTATTGCTAAAGAAGATTTTTTTGACGTCATGGAAAAACCAAGTGACGTTGCTTTGCGAGTTCATCTTACTAAGCTTAAGCAACGTTTCTCGCTCAACCTGACTAATGTCAAAGGGATAGGATACCGCCTTGAAAAAATATGAAAAAGAGGCTTTTTTAAAAACCTTTAGTATTTTTTTTCTTTCACTTATGCTCTTTAGTAGTATTGTCTCATACTTTTACTATAAAGAACAAAAGCATATTCTTGATGAGTTAATTTTTGCACAAATGCGTGAATATACTTACAGTTTTCACGAAAAGCCTTTTGGCTTAGATGTTGTACCCTATGACGCAACGGTTGACCAACTCAATTTAGTACCGTGTACAGAAGGGAAATGTGGTTATTTTACAATCCCTAGTAGCACACTTTCCATGTTTAAAGTTATCTTGCCTTCTGAGCAATACGATGAACAAGAAAAAATGATCCTCTATAAAGTCTTTTTTATTTATATACTCGTATTATCAGCCATTTTCTTATTTGCGCTTTTTTACTCTTTTTATGCACTGTATCCTCTCAAAAAAGCATTAAATCTACTTGAAGGATTTTTAAAAGATGTTATCCATGACCTAAACACACCTATTACCTCTATTTTACTCAATACAAAATCTTTAGCAAAAACACATACAAGTGAGGCTTTAGATCGTATTGAACTTGCCGCGCAAACCATTGCATCACTTTATCGAAATCTTGAATCACTACAACAAGGGTTTCTTCCTAAAAAAAATGAAATTGATCTAGAAACACTGTTGCATACTAGAGCAAAACTTTACCAAAAACTTTTTCCAAAACTTACATTCGTTTTTAACACACACGCTTATAAGCTCATCAGCGATGAAGATGCTGTTGCACGCATTTTTGACAATCTTATTTCTAATGCATGCAAGTACAATATAAAAAATGGTACGGTTACACTTACCAATCATGATAACGTCGTCATCATTGGCGATACTGGTATGGGCATTTCTGACACTAAACGTGTGTTTGAGCGTTACTATAAAGAACATACAAAAGGGTTAGGCTTAGGTCTCAATATTGTTCAAACCCTCTGCACTCTTTTAGAAATCCACATCCAGCTTGAAAGTCGACCAAAAGAAGGTACGACATTCACTTTAACATTCCCATTAAGGGCTTTACTATGAAATACTTTTTTTACACTGTAATGCTCAGTGTTTTTCTTAGTGCAAATGAGCAAATTGACCAAAACATTAAAGAAGCGCAAAGTATCGATGAGCTAACAAGGCAAATGAACCAAGCGCCTAAACAGTATCGCCATCGCCACATTCAAGCCATCAAAGAACGAAGTATGTATGAAAATCAGGAAAAACGCAAACTTACTATGCAATCGTTAGAGAAAAAAAACAAAGAAATGATTGCTAATGAACATATCAATGCTCTTACTGGGTACAATGGAGGCAATAATGCGTCATCAAATGCGCATAGCAACTCCAGCGGCGGTAGTGGTAGTGGTAGTGGTAGTGGTAGTGGTGGACATGGTGGTGGCAATGGACGAGGAGGAGGCAATGGTAATGGAGGTGGAAAATAAGTTAAGAGCCGAAGCTCTCAACTTATTATCTTACACAGTCAAAGAAAAAGTCAGTTTTACCAATATCTTTTGTCTCTTCATCCAATGCGTCTAACACAGCATTTGTAATCCAAGTTAAAAGATTGAGTGCACCTTCGTAGCCACTGATAGAGTATCTGTGGAGGTGGTGTCTATCAAAAATTGGGAAACCGATACGAATAAGTGGTATTTTTGTATCACGATACAACTCTTTACCATACACGTTACCGATCATAAAATCAACGGGTTCTGTGAAAAGTAAACTTCTAAGCGCCCAAAGATCTTTAGCCGCCCAAATATTACACTCTTCTTTCCATTGAGATTTATTGATAATCTCTTGCATCTCTTTTTCCCAGTTTTTACGTGGTGCATTATGGCAAACAATATGTGTAGGAATTGCGCCCATTTCAACCAAGAAAGAAACCAGACCTAATAAGAAATCAGGATCACCCCAAATAGCAAACTTTTTACCGTGCATATACGGGTAGCTATCTTGCATTGCATCAACCAACTGACCTCTAAGTGTAGTGAGTTCTTTTGGAACTGGCTTACCTGTAAGCTCACTGAGTTTCATAACAAATGCATCTGTTCCACCTAAACCGATTGGATTACACGTGATATAGTTTTGTTTCCAGTTACCTTTGATCATTTTAGCAGTTGCTACTGTTGAATATCTCTGTAAAGAGATTGTTGCTTTTGCACTGCTTGCTGTTTTAGCCACTTCAATTGGTGTACCACCAGCATAGAGTTTGTACTCACCAGCAGGGGTATTCCATTGCTCTTCATGATCACCAATCATAACGATTTTATCGCTAAACATTGCTGCTATTTTTTTAATTTCTTTTAAACTTCCAAGGTATGGCTCAAACCCTGGAATAATATTAATGCGCTCTTCGTCTTTTACAATTTCACGGTCTTCAACAGGATTAAGCTCTTGTAGGATAGAGTTCATCATATTGTCATATCCTGTGATGTGACTACCAGCAAATGAAGGTGTATGTGCCGCTGGGATTGGTGTACCATCAAGTTCACCCTCAGCTTCTTTACGTGCACCTAAAATAAATGCATTTAAGTCGTCCCCAATAACTTCTGCCATACATGTTGTAGACACAGCGATCATATCAGGTTTGTAAAGAGCTTTACAGTTTCGCAGACCCTCTTTCATATTTGAAAGACCACCAAATACCGCCGCACTCTCACTCATAGAATCAGATACACAAGGTGTTGGTTCTTTAAAGTGTCTTGTAAAATAACTTCTAAAATAAGCCACACAACCATGACTTCCATGAACATAAGGCATTGTGTTTTCAAAGCCAAGTGCTGCCATAACCGCACCTAAAGGTTGACACGCTTTAGCTGGGTTGATGGTGATATGTTCACGTGCCAAGTTTTTCTCACGGTATTCCCATGTCGTTGTCCACTTAGCAATTTCTGTTACTTTTTCAGGATTTGTAGCACCTGCGTGACCTTCGAACTGTTGTTTTGTTTTAAAAACTTCTTGATACTCTGGTTTTAAAAAGAGCTTCTGCCCATTTACTATGTTTTCTACGTCTTGCATTGTGCTCTCCTTAGTTTGATTCCCATGGCGCTTTGGTGTGAGCCCATACTGGTGAGTTCATTGCCAAATCCATGTCTTTTGCAAAAATTGCAAATGCATCGTATCCATGATACGGACCACTATAATCCCAAGAGTGCATTTGTCTAAATGGCAAGCCCATTTTTTGGAAGACATATTTCTCTTTTACATCGCTCGCTACTAAATCAGGTTTGAGTTTTTGAACAAATTTTTCCAATTCATACTCATTAACATCATCATGAATAAGTGTTGTGCCAACAAGTTCATCTTTAGTACATGGAAGAGTGGGGA
>JAQUVE010000159.1 GCA_028693565.1 Sulfurospirillaceae bacterium
TATGCAATTGCCCTTTTTCTCATCATCCTTCTTCTTCTCGGTGTGATTATCTTTTTTATATCTCAAAAAATAAAACAAGATATGAGTTTGCTCAGTAATCTTTTTAGACTGGCTTCACGGGATAAAGGGAGATAGATGCTCATCAATTTGGCATCAAAGAGTTTAAAGAGTTATCTTTTTACGCTAATGCGATGATTAAAGAGATCAAGCTTCAGCAAGAGCATTTAGAACATACAAATGAAACGTTAGAATTTAATGTCTTTGAAAAAACCAAAGAGCTTCAAAAACTCAATTTTTCATTAGAAATCAAAAATAAAGAGCTGGAAGAAAATTATTTGATAGATACGCTGACAAAACTTCCCAATCGAAATATGTTTACCAAAGAGTTTGCTTTTGCCTCTTTTCCACAAGTATTTTTGATTGATATTGATGGGTTTAAGCATATCAATGATTTTTATGGCACTGAAATTGGTGATATCACATTGGTTGAATTTGCACTATTTATCAGAGAATTTGCACAAAATCATGAGATGAAAGCATACAGGCTTAGTTCGGATGAATTTCTTCTTTTGTTTGATAAACGTTTTAATCAAGATGTAGCAGAGTCTATTCTTAAACAATTATGTATTGAGTTATCACTGAAACATTTTAAAGCCTATGAAGATGCTGTAGAATTTCAAGTCAATGTAACGTGTGGTATTGCTCATGGCAAAAATTCTGTTCTAGAAAAAGCAGATGTTGCCTTGAATTTTGCAAAAAATAAAAAAATTGCTTTTGCCATTTACGATGAAGAAAATCTGCAGATGAATCAACATAAGCAAAATATCTATTGGCGCCAAAAAATTCAAATAGCTATAGCCAATGATACAATCGTTCCATACTTTCAAAAAATCGTCAATACCCTTGAACCCTCGAAAGAAAAATATGAATGTTTGATGCGTTTAGTAGATGAAGATAAGGTTTTTGGTCCCAATCTTTTTTTAGATGTTGCTAAAGAGACACGATTATATGATCAGCTAACCCGCATCATGATAAAAAAATGTTTTGAAAAATTTACAAATACAACCATATCCTTTTCTATGAATATTTCTTTATTAGATATTGAAAATACTAAAACAATGGAATTCTTAGAAGAACAGATGCTGCGTTATAACGTAGCGCAACAGTTGATTATTGAGCTTGTGGAATCAGAGGACATTATGTCTAGCAGCCAATTTTTAGCTTTTGTTCACAAAATGAAGTCATATGGTGTGAGATTTGCGCTGGATGATTTTGGAAGTGGTTACTCTAATTTTGCATTTGTATTGACAATGGCTCCAACGTATCTTAAAATTGATGGTTCTCTTATTAAAAATATTATTGAAGATAAAAATTCCAACAATGTTGTGCAAGCGATTGTCGCACTCTCAAAAGAGATTAATGCTGAAGTGATTGCTGAGTTTGTTGAAAAAGAACAACAGGTGTACGCTCTTCAATCTAGCGGCGTTCATCTATTACAAGGTTACTATTTTTCGATTCCATCTAACTCATTAGCACGATGATTTCTAATCTTTAAGATCATTATAAATAGCTCTAATAGACTCTTTTTCTTGTAAAAATAGCGTAATCAATTGAGGGTCAAAATGTTTGCTACTTTGTTCTTGAAGAAACTGAAGTGCCTCTTCAAATGTCCAAGCATGCTTGTAGGGTCGCACTGAGGTTAGCGCATCGAAAACATCTGTAATCGCCACAATGCGACCAAAGATAGATATTTCTTTACCTTTTTTCCCATTGGGGTAACCTGAACCATCATATTTTTCATGGTGTTCAAGTGCAATCAGTGCTGCCGTTTTAAGGTAGTCATTGTCTTCATCGTATAAAAGATTATAACCGATTTGCGCATGCGTCTTCATCGTTTCAAATTCTGCATCATCTAATTTACCAGGTTTGAGCATAATTTTATCGGCAATCCCGATTTTCCCTGCATCATGCATCGGTGCTGTCAGCTCAATCGTATAAATTTCCTCTTTACTAAGGCCATATTGCTCTGCCAATAATCCACTATAAAGTCCTACACGCTTAGTATGTTTGGATGTCTCTTGGTCTTTAAATTCTGCCGCACTGGAGAGTTTATTGATGATTTTTGTTTGGGTGTCTCTGAGTTTATCGTATAAAGTAGCGTTTTCAATCGCTGAGGCCGTATAGTTTGAAATCAGTAATAAAATTTCGGCATCTTGGTTGGTAAAAACGGAATTTTTTTTATTGAGTGCTTGAAAAACACCAAGGATATTTTCGTTATTATCAAGCAATGGAACGGCTAGGATACTTTTGGTCAAATAGCCTGTTTTTTTATCAACATCGGGATTAAACCGATAGTCATTATAAGCATCTACAACGATGTGTGTCTCTTTAGAAAGTGCCGCATACCCTGCAACACCTTTGCGAGCACTGATACGAATCGGCGCAATGTCTTGTGATACTTTTGAAATAAGCTCATCTGTTTTAGAATCATAGATAAAAATGGAACAGCGGTCTGCATTGATAATATCTCGGGCATAAGCAGCCATAGAGGACAATACGCTGTCTAAACTTTTGGTTTTATTAATGACTTTTCCAAATTCCAATAGAATTTCCAATTGTCTTTGGGCTGTATACATCAGTACCTCTTTGATTAAGATGTGACAAAATTATAACACGTTTTCATATTAAAAGTTTTTTAGATAGAATTTTATGATAAAGAAGTTATGAAAGCGGGCGCTATGAAAAAGTCAATCAATGAAGGTTTTATGAATTTTTTTAAACATAGCAGTCCAGTTATGCTCATGATTGATCCTTCTACGAGTACTATTATTGAGGCGAATGCTTCGGCTGCTCAATTTTATGGTTATCCTCTTGAATCCCTCATTGGTCTTAGTTTAGAAAAACTCAATACGTTATCTTCTGAACAAATATACGCAGAGCAGCAGCGAGCACTCAAAGAAGAGCGCAATTTTTTTAATTTTAAGCATAAACTCTCTAATGGTGAAGTTCGTGATGTGGAGGTCTACTCTTCGCCTTTTCCAGTCGAAAATAAAACCGTATTGTTTTCCATTATTCACGATGTTACTGAACGACGTATTGCTGAAGAGACTTTAGCGCAGCGTGAAATTTTACTCAAACAGATATTGGATACATCAAGTGTTGCCATTTTTTTGGTGGATTTGAAAGGTTACATTGTACAGGCCAATAAGCGTATGTGTGAAATGTTTGGTTATCCTTTAGATGTCCTATTAACAAAAGAATATGTAGAACTCATTCATCCAAAAGAGCGTGAAATAGGGCGACAAAAGATGCTTGAACTTTTAAATAATAAAATTCCTTCCGTTAATCTTGAACGTTCTTATTGGCGTAGCAATGGTAGCGAATTTTGGGGAAATTTAACCGGTAATCGTCTGTATGATGCACATAATAATGAGTTAGGCTTAGTGGGTGTTATTGCTGATATTACCGAAAAAAAAGAGTATGCGAAACAGTTGGAGCTTTTGGCACACTATGATCCATTGACCCATTTGCCTAATCGTGTGTTATGTTTTGATAGGCTAAAAAATGCCATGGCACAAACACTTAGACGCCGTAAGATATTAGCAGTTGCTTATATTGATTTAGATGGTTTTAAAAATATCAATGATACGTATGGGCATCATCTAGGTGATCAATTTTTAGTGGCTATAACCGAGCGCCTAAAGACAGTCATACGCGAAGGCGATACGCTTTCAAGACTCTCTGGTGATGAGTTTTTAGCTACGTTGATTGATTTAGCAGGAAAAGAGGATGCTATGATTGTTGTTGAGCGATTATTGAATATGGCAAGAGAGACTATCGTCATTGATACAATGTCTTTGAGCGTTTCAGCGAGTATTGGTGTTGCTTTTTATCCCAATGACAGTGAAGATGTTGACACCTTAGTGCAACACGCCGATAAAGCCATGTATCAAGCCAAACAAAGTGGTAAAAACTGTTTTTTTACATTTGAAAGATAAAGAGGTTACATCTCTAATTCGATCATCTTACCATTAAGAATTTCTGCAAATTCAACGCCAAAGTCGTAACAAAGGCTCAGTTCTTCCTTACTAGGAATGAGCTTGATTTTTAAAGGCGGAAGAGGTGGTACTTTGAGCTTGAGCGATTTGAGTCGGGCGATGATATTATCCACTGCTTCGCCACTCCAGCCATAGGAGCCAAAGGCTGAGGCAGTTTTACCTGTCTTTTCTAAAAACATTAAGCACGACAATAAATCCCAAACAGGCTTAGGCGCATCAGCGTTAATCGTGGGAGTGCCTATCAAAAAGCCATCGCTCTCTTCGAGTATCTTAATCATATTAGGCTCTTCAATCGACGCCAAATCATAGATATTGGTGGTGATTCCTTCGATACTTTCACTGCCCTCCATGATCGCATGCGCCATCTCTTGCGTATTTTTATAGCTAGTAAGGTAAAAAATAGAAAGTACTTTGGTGTCATGCAGTTTCGTTTTTTGGCTCCACTGTGTGTATAATTGTATGTATTGTTGTGGATTGTCCCGTAAAATAGGACCATGAAGCGGGGCAATAAGTGTTATATCAAAGCGTTCATAAAGTCTTAGAGCATTATTCACATAACTTTTAAAAGGGCGCATGATATGCTCATAATAGTACGCAAACGCATATGAAAAATCACCGACTAAATCATCATATAAACGTCTATCATAATAGTGAGAACCAAATACATCCCCACTAAAAAGAAGCTTATCTTCATGAACATAACTGCTCATCGTCTCTGGCCAATGCAGATAAGGAGTCGTTAAAAAAGTGATGGTTTTTCCCCCTAGCTTTAATTGCTTATTGG
>JAQUVE010000160.1 GCA_028693565.1 Sulfurospirillaceae bacterium
AGTTATTATGCAAAGCTTATGGTAACGTATAATCTTTATAACGGAGGCAAAGATCAAAAGCAATACCTCAAAGCTTTCTCAATAATACAGGAAAAATCATTCGATAAAGAAGCCGAAATTAGAAATATAAAATGGGGACTCGAAAAACTCCATACATCTCTCTCATCACTTCAAGGCAATTTAAGTAATGTAGAAAATGAAGTAAATGCCTCTATAAGTATGGTTGAGTCCTATTGGGAAAGCTTTAAACATGGGGAACAGGACTTACATGTTCTTCTTCAGGCACAAAGACAACTAAACACAGCAGAGCTAGATTTCATTCAAAACCAACAAGATAGTATGAAAGATTTTTTTGAAATACTTCATCTTTCTGGAGATCTACTTCATTACTTTCATATCGATGTAAATGATGAAAATTATCTTGATTTAGCAAAAGCAAACTACAGAATAGCCCTACAAACACAAAAGCAGAAAGCACCAAACGAAAATAAACAACAAAAATCACCCATTAAAAAAATCGAAAATAATACAACCATCAAAGCAATAGACAATAAAATAGATATAAATGATCATAATGAGTCTATGCTCAATTCTATGCTATCTTTCCATGAACGTTTTTTAATGGAAAACGAAAATCGCTATACAATCGTTATTTCTGGACTAAACAACCCTTTAGATGGTTTAAAAACAATTGCGCAATTGCATATTGAGAAAAATGCTTTTATTTATGAATACTATAAAGATAAAAAAATTCTAACAAATATAGCTTATGAAATTTTTGAAACTATTGATGATGCCAATAAAACTTTATATTCAACGCTTAAGGCTCTCAAACCAACTCAGCTTATTGTCGAACGCGTAGGAAAAGTACAAAAAGATTTTAGAGATTTTTCTGCGCTGCAATTTATTAATGCAAAAGAGATACAAGCAGCTAAACCTAAAGCTAGCGAAATCAAAGTAGAATTACCATTTACAACGAATGAAGCTTTCAAAGAAAGATTCATCGAAGCACCTAAAGAGTATTTTTCGATTAACCTTACAACATTATCTTCTATGGATGCAGCAGGAGCAATAGTTAAAAATGCACATCTCGAAGACAATAGTTTTGCTTTTCTTTTTGGTCAAAAGCATGAATGGGTAAAGCTTATGGTGGGAGTTTATTCTACCTATGAAGAAGCAAAAGAGGCGTTAAAGTTGCTCGGAAATCTTAATGTAAAATATATGCCAGTCATTGAAAAAATAGGCTCTAAACAAGAGCTATATAAAAAGTTTAATACGCAATGAAACCTTTTATCCTTGCTGCTAGCTTTATAATACTGCTATTGGGTAGCTCTTCTGGCTTGTACTATCACTATATCAAAGATAGTGCCTTCAAAAAAATTGACTCTAGCAAACAATGGCTTACTGTATCAACAACACACCTTGCGCAAGAAACAATAGTCAATAATGATTTTACTTCTTTTCAAAGCACTATTCAAGCACTACAGCAAACTACTATTTTAAGAGATGTCCAACTTGTGATCAAACATCTTTTTTTTGATGATAAAACCCTTCTTAAAAAAATTTCTTTATCTCATGAAGCTTGGATGGTCAGTGATGTTACTTTAGATATTTTAGATGGAGAAATCCGCATTACAAACAATGGGAAATATGAACTTATCCTCTCTCAACATAGTCAAAACGCTGAAAGTGTCAACATCAAATTTCAAATTATTAAGGATGGTGTTATCAAAGATTTTATGATACCTCTTCAACTCAAAAAAACAATTTCAGCGACCTCCAAAACGGATCAAAACTTTGCCTTAGAAGAGATCAATGAAAATGATTTTTCACTTTCTCTCTCGTTTGATACAACGCTTAATGAAGAAATTTTAAAAGAGCAACTTTATCATTACCTTTTATTTTTTATCTGTATTGGAGGACTATTTACCTTCCTTAGTTACTTTGTGTATAGATACTTTATCCGCAATAGTCTCATCTATTCGGTCAATGAGCTTAATAAATATATCACCAGTATTCTTGATGGAAAGATGGTAAAAGATTCTTCCGTAACCGTTACGTTTAAAGAATTAAAAGAATTACATGCCAATACGCTTGAACTAACTAAAAAATTTGTCAATACTTCTAATGAGCTTAGTATTAGCCGAGATATTATCTTTCAAAAAGAGAGAAGTGATGAACTCACTGGGTTACCCAATAAAAAATCATTTGAAAATGATTTGAAATATCTGTTTATATCCAATAAAAGTGGCTATGTTATTTATCTAAAAATGCATAAAATTGGGCTATTCACTAAAAATTATGGCCCTGAAATCGTTGATTCATTAATTGAAAGCTTTGCCCAGTCTATCCAACATTATTTTAACACTAACAAAAATAGAAATGGCACAATATATAGATTTTTTGGTGGCGAATTTGCAATACTCTTATACGATACTATTGCTTCCAATGTAAATTCTTTTTTAAAAGAAATTATTGCTTTAACTGAAACACTTTCAGAACAATACTACTTTTTCGATCATGCCATCTATTATGGTGCGACGCCTGTTGATCATTATGGAACGATAGAATCTATTATTCAAAGTGCGCAAGAAGCCTACGAAATAGCTTTTAAAGAGAAATCCAAATTTTACTTTATCGTAGATGCTGAAAATCAAGCCGAATTAAATGAAAAGCTCGAAACTACAGTAAGAGATATCATTAAAAGAAATGACTTTGTTTTACAATACCTTCATGATACATTTAATTTTGATTCCTCCCCTAAATTAATCATGCAAGAAGTATCGCCACTACTCATAGATAGCTTTACCTATGAGAGCATACCAAAAGATAAGTTTATCTCAGTGGCTGAAAAAATTGGGATTATTACAGAATTTGATAAAATGTTGATCCTCAAAACGCTAGAGCAAATAGAGTTAGGCGAATTAACTCATCGCATATGCATTGTACTCTCAATCTCTTCCATTACCAATCGATCCTTTATCTCTTGGCTTGAAACGACTATTGAAGAGAATAAACTGATGAAAAGTATTGTATTTGCCTCTGTATGTTATAGTGTTGCAAGTAATCATGAAAGTTTTAAATACTTATCAGTATGTTGGCACAGCACGGTATTGAAATGATGATCAAACAATACGACCCAATCGATCTAAGTATCGAAAGCCTCAATGATCTGAAACCTAATTATTTAAGGCTTGAAAGAAATCTTTGTCAAGATTTTAAAAAAGATAGCACAAAGCAACATATAGTAAAACAAATTCTACTCTTTGCTGAAACACATAATATAAAAGTTATTGGCGATTCAGTAAAAAATGAGCAAGACTATTTAGCTTTTGAAATGCTTGGATTTTATGGAACAAGTCGCTAGAGGAGATAGAATGAAAAAAATATTATTATTATTTTTTAAATTAAGTTTAGTGTTCCATATTTCTTTATATGCAATTGAAGATCAAAATAGTTCTACACAACAATACTATGTGGTAGATGAGCAAGTGGCTTACAATGTTATTAAAAAAGTCTTTAGAAATTATGATTCTGAGACTATTATAGATACAAATTGGAGTTCCTTACATCTAAGTACAAGAACGACTATAGGGTATATTGATATGCAAGTGCTCGTCAATGAAATTGTATTCACAACAAAACACCTCACAGATACCAACACAAAAGAGATACGTTTAGAAATCTTCTCGACTATTAATGATAAAAAACACCCTTTGCCTGCAGATGATTTTTTATACCGTTTATTTTGGAATAGAATAGATTATGCTTTAGGCATTAGCACAGATTGGCTTGAATGCTTTCCTTCTTTTGAAGGAACACTTTATTATCAACACCCATTGTGCACGATAAGCAAAGAAGAGTTGCAACTATAAGTATGAAAAAAATTTACTTGTTATTTATGCTTCTTTCTTTTGGCTTTGTACCAAACTTGTTTGCAGAACAAACACCTACTGAAATATTCAATGCCTACTTAAAAGAAGCAAATGAAGGGAACAGCGATGCTATGTTCAACATTGGATTACTCTATTTTCACGGAAGAGGTATTGAAAAAAACAATCATTTAGCATTTGAATGGTACGCTAAGTCTTCGCAAAAAGGTAATGTAGAAGCACTCAATAATCTTGGAATGATGTATGAAAATGGATACGGAACGCCAAAAGATACTCTACTTGCAAAAGAGTGCTATCTAAAAGCTGCCCAAGGTGGATTTACAATTGCTCAACTAAATTTGGGACTTTTTTTTGAAAAAAACCCTACTGAAGTAAATATGAAACAAGCAGCTTTTTGGTATTTGAAAGCTGCTAAAAATGGTAATAAAACTGCACAGAATAATCTTGCTAAACTCTATTATTTTGGGAATGGTATAGAATATGATCTCTCCAAAGCATTTTTTTGGTTTCAAGAATCTGCATGGCAAGATGACCCTGTCGCACAGTACAATTTAGCCATGATGTATTATAGAGGAGAATACGTTTCAAATGATAACACGAAAACACTTTTTTGGCTTGAACGTGCATCTGAAAATGGTAGTCAATATGCAGAAGCTAAATTAGGTGATTTTTATACCGAAGGCACTATTGTCACAAAAAACCTTTCGGTCGCTTTTAACTGGTATCTTCGAGCAGCCATAAAAAATAACGTGAATGCAATGTACCAAGTTGGTGTCTTTTATTTTTATGGACATGGCGTAGATGCCGATATCTTGAAAGCAAAAGAGTGGTTGCAAAAAGCTGCAAATGCAGGTCATGAAGACGCTTTAAGATTTATGCAACGCAACAATTTGTATTAACTCATTATCCTTCATACTTTCCTTTCATGCTCTGAATCACTTCGGCTAGTTCATGATGCTGTAAAACAATACC
>JAQUVE010000161.1 GCA_028693565.1 Sulfurospirillaceae bacterium
TGGCTTGAAAAATGTTAAATAAAGAGTGTTTTGCACCCACATTAACAACAATATCACTTGGTTTATAATCAAGATTGTTTTCACGCTTGAGTTTACCAGCGATAGCTTTTAAAACTTCAGGTGTACAGCAACAGCAGTGTATTTTGAAAAACCGCTGTTAATTGCAGCAATGGCTGCATCTTTAACCACTTGTGGCGTATCAAAATCAGGCTCACCAGCGGAGAAACTGAGGACATCTTTACCACTAGCTTTCATATCTCTTGCTAAAGCAGTAATAGCCATAGTAAGAGAAGGCGACAACACTTGAATTCTTTTTGATAGCATGAAATTCCCTTATAAAAATATCGTGGCAATTATAGCAAAAAATAAACTATTTACGTGCAAAATTATTCTTTGACAGACTCTAAATACGATTTATAAATAAGTTCAAGCTCGTCATCTTTTGTTTTAGCATCACCGTGATTATGTTGAATAATTTCTTCCAAAATTTTAAGCCGCTTAAACATATAAATAAAAAGTTCTTTATTAATATCAGGAATTTTATTATGTGCCATTGGATTTTTATCACGCCCTTTTTCAATGATACGCGCTGGAATACCAACTGCCGTTGAATCATTAGGAATGCTTTTAACAACCACTGAATTTGAACCAATTCGGCAATTATTACCAATGACGATGTCACCCAAAATTTTTGCTCCTGAGCCAATAACTGTATTATGCCCAATTGTTGGATGACGCTTAATACCGCGCTCTAAACTAACACCACCCAGAGTCACACCTTGATAAATTAACACTTCATTCCCAATAATAGCTGTCTCACCAATAACGACACCAAAAGCGTGGTCTAAAAACACACGTCTTCCAATTGTACATGCAGGGTGAATATCAATATTGGTAATAATTTGAGAAATTCCCATTAACATGCGTGCTACTCTTTTAAAGCCATGAACATACAACATATGTGCAATACGGTAATTCACTAATGCCCAAACACCAGGGTAATTAAAAAACAATTCAACTTTTGAATTTATAGCAGGGTCATGCAAAATAGGCTGGGAAAAATCTTCTTTGATTTTTGTCCATAAAGAGACTTCGTTCATTAAATGCTTTCCTCATTATTAATGGTTTTCAAGTAACCATTGTCATTTAAAAAGAGATAGATTTCACCTAAAATATGTTTTTTCTCTTTTTCACTGATAATAGTCGATTTTTCAATGCGCTCATTCAGGTTTTCTTGAACTTCTTTAATATCATAATCCAAATCTTCCAAAATGTCGCTCACGCTTTGTGATTCAAGCATATTCTCTATCACATAGCCATCATCGTCAATTAAAATAGTAGCTTCCGTAGGATGAGTAAACAGATTGTGTTTCATCCCTAATACCTCTTGATAAGCACCCACTAAGAAAAATCCTAAAAAATAGTCACGGTTTTTGATGTCAACATCATGTAAAAAGAGGGGTGTTTCGGTATTGAATCCTATCTCACCATCACTATCACATGTAATATCCCATAAAGAAGCGGAACGTGTAGGAACTTCATCCAAGCGGTCCAATGGCATTACAGGAAAAGTTTGACCAATTCCCCAAAAATCTGGTAAGCTTTGAAAGAGCGAGAAATTCACCAGATAGCGCTCTTGAACTCGATCTTGAATATCTAAAATTTCACTCAGTTTTTTATCAGCAACTAGCCCAACAGCTTTTTTAATAATCAAATTGACTAAAATCTCAGTATTGGATCGGTCTTGAAGATCAATATAACCCAAATCAAAAAGTGTCAGCAAGGACTCCATGTGATCAATACTATCATGTAAAAATTCCAGTGCATTTTTACGATTGATCGTTCCTAAAAGATCATACAATTCTTGAACGAGAGGAGGATTGATTGCTTTAAGTCTTAATTTCTGGTCAGTATACTCTTGTGAAAAAAGCTCCAACACAGGGGCGACTAATACGGCATGATGCGCTGCTACAAAACGACCTGATTCGATAAAAATATCAGGCTCATGAACCCCTTTTTGGGTGGCAATATCTTTTAGAAGATAGACTACGTCATTGGCATACTCACTCAGTGTATAGTTTTTATGCAATGTTGTTTTGTGCTGTGAGTACTCCACTGCTAAACCGCCACCTAAATTAATAGCACGAAGATGCGTCGCGCCCATGCGACAAAGTTCAGCATAAATATTACCTGCCTCACGAAGTGCCTTTTTTAAAGGAGCAATATCAGTAATCTGTGAGCCAATATGAAAATGAATCATCGTAAATTTATCAAGTAAATTGGCATCTTTTATCATATTAACCGCTTCTAAAAGCTCAGTGGAAGTTAAACCAAACTTGGAGTTAATACCACCACTTTTTGCCCAAATACCAATACCTGAACTGTGAAGACGAATGCGAAGACCAATGTTTGGAACACAACCAAAACGATCTTTGGCAATGGAGATGATACTCTCAAGTTCATTGAGTCCTTCTATTGTTAGGGTAATATTATGTCCCATCTCCGCTGCAATAAATCCTAAAGAAATCATCTCATTATCTTTAAAACCATTAACTGTAATGTGTGCTTGCGGATTATTGTATGCCATCGCTAAAATAAGCTCTGCTTTACTTCCTGCTTCCAATCCATAGTTATATTTCTGTCCTAAAGAAACAAGATTTTTCACAAAATTTGGAAATTGATTTACTTTTAAAGGATAGACAGCATTAAAGTTTCCCTCATAGCCAAACTCTTTTTTAGCATCGGAAAAACTTTTGTAAATCATACGAATTTGTTTATGAATAAGGTGTGGAAATCTTAATAATATGGGACCACGAATGCCATCTTTGCGTATCTCTTGGATAATTTCCATCAATGAAGGTTCACATCCTGTATTGACTTTAACCTTTCCATCTTCAATAAAAAAATTATCATTCCCCCATGTTTTTATGCCATAATCCAATGTCATGCTCCTTAAAAATTCTCTAATTTTATACGTTTTTCTTCTTTACTTTCCAAATCTTTGATCCATACAGTTCCATCTAAAAGCTCATCTTCGCCGATACATACACAAAATTTTACATAATTTTTATCTGCATTTTTAAGATGTGTTTTGAGTGATTTTGCTTCATAAAGGGTATGAACTATGGCTTCACTGCGTTTAGCAATACTCAAACGATACACACGTTCGAGTGCTTCATCACATAAAGCCCCAATGTAATAACCCTGACGTGTTGTTTCTGGCATCTTGACCAATTCCATTAAACGCTCAATTCCCATGGCAAAGCCAACACCAGGAGTGGGCTTACCCTCTAAAAATTCGACTAAACGATCATAGCGCCCGCCACCTGCAATGGCACTTTGTGCGCCAATTTCTGAACTTACAAACTCAAAAGCTGTTTTGGAGTAATAATCAAGCCCTCTAACCAATTTTGGGTTGATACTATAAGCAATACCAAAACTATCCAAAATCGATTTCAGAACAGTAAAGTCAGTGGAGCATTCTTGACATAGATTATCCAGAAGTATTGGTGCCTTAGATAATAAAGAGCGACAATGTTCATTTTTACAATCCAATACACGGATAGGATTAGTCAATTTACGTCTCTCACAATCCTCACACAACCCTTCAGTTTGATCTAAAAAACGAACCAACTGTGTACGGTACGGAGGCATACAAGTAGGGCAACCTAAGGAATTAATCTCTAATGTAAAGCCTATACCTAGTGTCTTGAACATTTCACAGAGCATTAAAATAATCGTTGCATCTTCTCTAACATTAGCCTCACCAAAAGTTTCTGCACCAAATTGGTGAAATTGTCTCAAGCGTCCTTTTTGTGGACGTTCATAACGAAACATCGGTCCATGATAGAAAAAACGTCGTACTCCACCCGCTTTATCATACTTTTGTTGTATGAAAGCTCGCACAACACCTGCTGTTCCTTCGGGACGTAAGCAGACATCGTTTTCACCTTTATCAATAAACTGATACATCTCTTTACCTACAATATCACTACTCTCACCAACGCTTCGCTTAAATAAAGCTGTCTCTTCAAGAATAGGGGTTTCTATAAATGAAAATCCATAATTTTGGGCGATTTTAGTACAAGTCTCAATGATATGCAAATAGATTTCACTGGTTGGGCTTATCGTGTCCTTCATTCCTCGTAAAGCATTAATCATATAAAAATTCCTCAATTTGTCTGTATATTGTCTCTTTATCCAATCCTGCATCCACCTCTAAAACAGCGATAGGAAGTGTTTGAATAATTTCGCGCATTATAGCTTGTATCTGTAACAAATAACTTACACCTCTTTTTTCAATACTGTCATGCTCTTTGACACCCAATCTTGATGTTATCAATGTTTCATGCGTTAAAAAAAGTACTATCTTATCAGGTAACTCTTCACTTAAAGCAAATCGGTTTAGGCGCAGTAAAAAATCTATATCAATAGTTGGATGATTTGCTACTGCATAGGATATCCCTGAAAGAAACCCTCTATCGCTAATCACCGTATGCGTTTGTCGCTTTGTTTTAACGACCGTATCATAGTGTAAAGCACGGTCAGCTAAAAAAAGAAACAACTCCGCATTAAACGAATGAAGCTCTTCTCCTTCAAGTAAAATATGACGTAATTTTTGACCTGTTGGTGTACCACCTGGTTCTTTGGTTGCAAGAACATCACAGTGTTTTTGTGCAAAAAGCTCTACTTGCGTGCTTTTCCCTGTTGTGTCAATTCCTTCAAAAATTACATACATGGCATACTTTTTCGAAGCAAAGGCTGAATCACATGAGGTACAAGATGACTAACATTGCCACCGTGTTTTAAGATAGAGCGCACCACAGACGAGCTGATAAACGCATGTTCTAAACTTGGCA
>JAQUVE010000162.1 GCA_028693565.1 Sulfurospirillaceae bacterium
ATGTTGTGACATTGTCAAATGAAAATGGAAGTTGTGAGTTTAAGGTTATGCCAACAAGTAGGCTCAGAGATGATTGCCTTATGTTGTACAGTGGCGCACAAAATGCCAATCGTCTAACGCCTTTTAAAATCAGTCAAGAAGGCAGTTGCGCTATATACCAAGAGATAAAAGTTCAACTTAAAAGAGGCTAGATGACTGATACGGAAGTTTTATTGGATGATGCCTTATTGTTGGTAGAGCAAAACTTTTATTTTTTGCATATGGGAGAGTTTTTTGGGAAGCTTTCTAAAACAGAGGACTTTACCGATAGAAGTCTTTTTGTAGTTAAAAAATATGAAAATGACAAAGCGTATTATTTTAATGCAGAGATTATTGAAGAGCTTTTGCATAATGCTCAAAAAACAAGAAATGAAGATATCTCGTTATTTGAATATTTTGTTGAGTTTAATGCTTTTCGTGGGATTTGTATGGCAACAGTAGAGAGTTTGCGTTTTGAAAGTCCTTTTAAAACCTATATGCAAAGTCTTTTTGGTGAACAATATGAAAATTTCTTTGATATTATCTCTTTTGTGCGTAATGTACTCTCACACAATATTCATTCTGAAATTCGCTTAAGTGCTAAGGACTTTGATGGTACTTTAAAACGCATTAGACGTATGCAAAGAGATAGTAATGTCACTTTTGCTTTTCAATATGCGCTGAATCTACCTGAGATAGGTGCTCCCAATGATGCTTATACCTTTACGTGTCATATTGACTTTGAAAATCTAGAAGAAGGTATGCCTTTTTTAGAGATATTAACGATGTGGGATTTAATGATGCTGAGTGAGCTCTGTTTTAATCTGGTGATGACTTATCGGATAAAAGAAGAGCAAAAACTTAGAGTAGAAATAGAGCAGGGATGAATCCCTGCTCGAACGTGTAGGCTTAGATAGCTTCGTTATCCATCTCACCTGTTCTAATACGAACACTTTTTTCAACATCAGTGACAAAAATCTTTCCATCACCAATTTTTCCAGTGCGTGCACTTTTGACAATAACATCAATCACTTTGTCAACAAGGTCATCAACGACAACAACTTCAATTTTAATTTTTGGTAAGAAGTCAACAACATATTCAGCCCCTCTGTAAAGTTCAGAGTGTCCTTGTTGTCTTCCGTAACCTTTAACTTCGCTAACGGTCATACCTGTGATATCAAGTTCAGCTAAAGCGTCTTTAACATCTTCTAGCTTAAATGGCTTGATAATTGATTCGATTTTTTTCATCTGTTATCCTTTGCTCTGCTTATCTTAAATTAAAAGCTTTTTCGCCGTGTGCGACTTCATCTAAACCTTGAGACTCTTCATCTGTTCCAACTCTAGCGCCAGCTGTGAGGATAGAAGCAATTTTAAATACTATAGCTGTTGCAATAGCTGTATAAACAATCGTTACAAGTACACCTTCAATTTGAATGATTACTTGATCAGGATTTCCGTAAAGAAGTCCTTTTCCAAGCTCATTGACTTCAGGGTTTGCAAAAATACCAGTTGCAATCGCACCCCAGATACCAGCGACTCCGTGAATACCGAAAGCATCAAGAGAATCATCATATTTGAGCGCTTTTTTAAGACCATTGACACCATAGAATGCAACAACACCCGCAACGATACCGATGATAAGAGCACCTGCCGTATCAACAAAACCTGCTGCTGGAGTAATAGCAACAAGACCTGCTACGATACCTGAAGCAATTCCAAGTAATGTAAACTTTTTATACGTTACATATTCAATTAACATCCAAGAAACGGCTGCAACAGCTGCTGCTGTATTAGTGACCAAGAATGCACTTGCAGCAATACCATCAGCTCCAAGCTCACTACCTGCGTTAAATCCAAACCATCCGAACCAAAGCATACTTGCGCCAAGGACTGTTAATGTTACAGATGATGGGAACATTGCTTTTCCAAAATCTGCACGTTTGCCTAACATAAGTGTCATGACAAGACCAGCAACACCTGCATTGATGTGAACAACTGTACCACCAGCAAAGTCAAGAACGCCAAGTGCTGATAGGAAACCACCACCCCATACCCAGTGAGCAATTGGTGCATAAACAACAATAACCCAAATAGCCGTGAATATCATCCATGTAGAGAATTTTAAACGTTCAATAATAGCACCACTGGCCAATGCAACAGTAATACCAGCAAAAGTCATCTGAAACGCAGCAAAAAGAAGGACAGGAATGTTACCAGTCGCCCAAATATCAGTTACTTTGATGCCACCCATAAATAAACTATCAAAACCAATAATACCACCGATATCGGTACCAAATGCCAATGTGTAACCAGCGATTACCCAAACGATACTCGCAATGATATACCCCATAACACTCATAGCAATGGTGTTAAGTAGGTTTTTAGAGCGTGACATACCGCCGTAAAAAAGTGCTAAACCAGCTGGTGTCATGAACATAACAAGCGCTGTTGCTGTTAATACCCATGCTGTATTTCCCACGTCCAATGTTAAGACCTTTTCGGCAGCCTCAGCAGCAGCTTCTTCAGCTGCAAAGATTGATACTGGCAACAATGTTGCGAGTGCGAGTAGTTTTTTTCTCATTGAATCCTCCTAATGTTTTAAACTGTTGAAATTGTATCACTAGTCGGATTTGATTATATGCATTATTATGGTTAAAATTTAATCAGTTTAGATTAAATATGATTTTTTCTGCAAAGAGACAACAAAGAGCTATAATTCGCTTTACTTTCATTATATAGGAAAAAATATGACTATGAATAGCTACTTATGGCTTTCAATTTTTCTTTTTATCGTAGCTCTTTTTACTTCTCGAAACCGTACACGAAACAAATATAGTCTCTTTTTTGGCGCCTTTATCATCTATATGTATATTTTATTGACAGGTGCATACATTGTTTCAGATTACTTCACGGGTGAAGGCATTAACGATGCTGTGATTTATCATCTACGTTATGGATTAGAAGGCTCAGGTTTTGGTGATTATTATTTAATCATTATGATAGGTTTTGGATTTTTATTGGCTAGTTTTATTGTCGCATATTTTTATTATCGTTTGTTAAAAAATGATTTTTTCCCAAAAGAGAAGCGCCTGCAAAGAATTATATCGACGCTATTTTTGTTGGTTTCTATTTTTTCACATCCCACATTAGTGACATTTTATGCTGATGTTTCTGAAGTTGTTGGTATTGAAAATGAACTGAGTATTCAAAATAATTTTGCAGACTATTATAAAACACCTACAATCCAAAGTATTAGTGAAGAGCATCCCAATTTAGTTTATATTTTTGCAGAAAGTTTTGAAACAACCTATTTTGATGAAATGCTTTTTCCCTCTTTAGTAACACAATTACGCCAATTTAGAGAGCAAAGTATCAATTTTACAGATATTCGCCAAGTCAAAGGGACGAGTTGGACGATAGCAGGTGCAACAGCGGTCATATGTGGGTTGCCATTGGTTACGCCATCTTCTAGTTCAAAGACATCTCAGGGCAATTCAATGTCTAAAATGGATTCTTTTTATTCAGGCGCGACATGTATGAGTGATTTGTTACATAAAGAGGGTTATAAGATGGTGAGTCGTAGAGGTGCATCATTGAAGTTTGCAGGTACTGATAAATTGTATCGAACACATCAATTTGATGATATTAAAGGTATTGATGAATTAAAATCAACTCTTAAAAATCCTAATTATCAAACGCCATGGGGATTGTATGACGACACGTTATTTGAGATTGCTTTCAATGATTTTAAAAAGTTATCAACCTCCAAGCGCAAGTTTGCATTGTTTGTTTCGACGATGGATACACACCATCCCTCAGGGCATGTATCCAAAAGCTGTGAGCAGAGAAGTTACAAAGATGGAAGCAATAGTATGCTCAATGCTGTTTATTGTTCGGATGAGTTGATCGCCAAATTTATTAAGCAAATTCAAGCATCACCTTACGGTAAGAATACAATTATTGTTGTAGCCAGTGATCATCTTGCCATGCATAATTTAGCGATTGATACTTTAAATAAAGGTGAGCGTAGAGATCAATTTATGATTCTTGATCCTCGTGTTAAAAATGGAGTACATATTGACAAGACAGGCTCAACGCTTGATATTAGTGCAACATTGTTGCCATTTTTAGGATACAAAGCCGATGTGGGATTAAGTCGAAATTTACTCAGTGATGAAAAATCGTTGATTCAAACTTTTGAAGATTTTGATGAACAGCTTGATGCTTGGACAAAAGATATTAGTAAATTTTGGGAATTCCCTAAAGTTGAGCAAGATATCGTTTTAGAGAGCAATAATCGAGGGTTTAAAATCGGAAAAACATTCTATCGTTATCCTATTTTATTGCGTATCAATGATACATTGGAAGTCAATCCTTTTTTTGAGGTCAAACTTAAATATTTTGACACACCTAAATTGTTTGATTATTTAAAAGATTTTACAGCAGAAGATACCTTTTTGTGGGTCGATAAATGTTCTCGCATTGTCGCATTAGGGGGAGGTGCTGATATTAATGGAAAACTATGTTATGCAATGGGTAAACTTGGCGGAAACATACAGATGGGCGTTCTTAGAAAAGAAAAACTATTTTCTTTGCAAAGTATACAAGAACAACTTAGCGAGGAAACAACACCAGAAAATACCATGAATCGTAAAGAGGGTTTATCTCAAATTATTGAGCCATAAGTGAGTTTATTAAGACTTAAATTTACCCAATTCATTATTTAAGTTTTCTGTCATTGTATGAAGGTGCTCAGATGCTTGTGAAACGTTGTTGATGCTTAAAACAT
>JAQUVE010000031.1 GCA_028693565.1 Sulfurospirillaceae bacterium
GATGCTAAACTTCCCATAAGCCAATACACAATAGAAGGTAATTTAGAGTAAGGGTCTGCTGTAAATTTTACAATGGATAAGAGCGTTGAGAAAAGTGCACCGCTAATAATTCCCCCTAAAATAAGCAATAAAATAGGACTTGAATAGGAACGGTACGAATGACTAATCATCAAAGCTATTAATACAGCCATACAGCCAAAGAAAAATGAGCTTATCTGAATCATTGCCCAGTGGTCAAAATAAACAATCCCTAAAGCAGCCCCAAATGCAGAGCCTGAAAGAACCCCTAATATTCCAGGAGAGACCAGTGGATTCATAAACATAGCCTGAAAAGATGCACCAGATACCGCATATGAAGCTCCAATGAGTATAGCGGCAAGGATACGAGGTAAGCGTATGTCTACGATTATATTAGCTTGTAATTGTAAATCTGGTGGTAGCGTGTTTGTACCATATGAAAAAATTTCAATAAGTGTTTGAAAAGAAATCGGATAATTACCCAATGTGAGTGAAACACAAGCTGTCACTATCAAAAGGACAAAAAGTCCTAAAAGCGTTAACTTCATACGTTGCTCATTTTCATATATAATGCATTATTTCTATCATCAACACAGTATTGCATCATGAGCCTTGAAGCGTATAACGTATAGGAATATTTATCAACACCGAATCATTTTTAAGTCTCATTGGAAAAGATTTAAACGTACCAATACGCTCTAAAATCTCTAAAGCAGCTTGATTTAAAAGCGTACTAAAAGTGGGTTCTAATACCATAGGATGATCAATCGTACCATCTCGCTTAATAGAAAATTGTAAAATACAACGACCTTCATGTCCCATTGTTTTAGCCAAGCGGGGATAAAATTTATGTTCTTGTACAACTTCTTCTACATAATGAACATAATGCAATAGCTCCTCTTTAGATGAAATATGATGCGCTATCACAATCGTTTGCATCGATTCATCACGATGTTCTATTGATGCAGATATAACAGGCATTTCATCTGGGACTTCTTGAAGTGAGAAAGCATACAGCGAAGAAGAATTTATCATAAACATGCAAAAAATGCATATTTTAAGAAAAAATTTCACTAAAAAATGGCCTAAAATTATGATTGTTTTCATAGCGAAATGCGCCTAATTTATATAAAATTCTTTAAAGTCTATGTAAATTATAGTGTAATATATTAAAAACAGCCTAAAAGGTCTTGACTCACTCTGTAAAAGAGTTTAAATACTATTTATAATGATGCTTCTTATGTGCATTATTCTATTTTAAATGCTTTCACAACACTCTTTGATAACACCATTGTATCCTGTCATTCACCATTTTAAAACTTTCTCCATGAGGTAGGGTAAAATGCTCTAAGTCTTTTCCTCTTTGCTCATACGCACAAAGTCTATACGTGTTACCATCATTCATCTAGTCATAAGAAAAACGCTTTTCGTGAGTTCCAATAAAGACGATCTATGTGATAAGAGGAAAGCATCGAAGAATTTGTAATATTTGCGTCACTTTTTAATAATTTCATGCTTAAGTTTTAGCCTCTTATTGCCAAATAGACGTACACATGGACGATCATATTATTGTTATTCTTTCTCTTCATTTTAGTATTAATTTTGTTATAATAAGACGAAGAAAGGATATAAGATGCTGGATAAAGATGGAATATTTGTAGAAAAATTCTATGATGCTATTTTTGACAATTCTCCTCTTGGCATTATTCATTATAACAATCAAGGCATCATAACTGCTTGCAACAGCCAAATCGCTCAAATAATAGGTGTGTCAAAAGAGAAGCTTGTAGGCTTTAATATCTTTAAAAGTGCTACCAATACTGTTTTTCTTCAAGCTATTAAAAATTCACTTGAACATAGCTTTGGAAAAATGGAAGGAAGTTATACGTCCGTTATTAGTCACAAAACTTCACACGTTTACAGTCTATTTTTTGGAATTAAAAACAACTTAGGCGAAATAGAAAAAGGGATTGGGATTATACAAGACGTAAGCGCCATCAAAAATATTCAAGAAGCTTTTTATAAAAATCAAACCATTTTACAAAACATCATGCACAGCATTCCTGATCTCATTTGGGCTAAAGATACACAGGGGAAATACCTAACATGTAGCAAACGTTTTGAAGCATTAGTTGGGCTAAAAGAGAGTGAAATTATCGGTAAAAATGATTATGATTTTTTTGATAAAAACACAGCAGATGCTTTTCTAAAATATGATAAAAAAGTTATACAAATGAATGCGCCTTGTATTAACGAAGAAAATCTAATATTTGCAGATAATCATGAAGAGATGAGTGAAACACTCAAATCGCCTCTTTATGACGAAAAGAAAAATATCATCGGAGTTCTAGGACTTGCTCGCGATATTACGGAGCGAAAAAGACTCTTAGAAGCGTTAGAGCTTAATAAATTTTCGATTGACAATGCCAATATGCCTATTTATTGGATTAACCATCTTGATAGTTCTATCTTTTATGCCAATAAAGCGGCATGTGATAGTCTTGGGTATAGTTTTGATGAGCTCACACAATTGAGCGTGATACATATAGATCCAAATTTTACAGTACCGATATGGGACAAGCACTCTAAAAAACTATATGAAGAAAAAGAGCTCCATTTTGAAACACGACACATAAAAAAAGATGGTACTGTGTTTCCTGTAGAAATTTTTGCAAAAATTCTCAATTTTAATGGAAAAGTCTATAATATAGCTTTTTCTATCGATATGACCGAGACAAAAAAAGCACAAGAGAGCCTCAAACAGAGCGAAAAACTCTTAAGAGAGTCTCAAACAGTCGCCAATATTGGGAGTTGGGAATACAATTTTCAAACACAAAAGTTTATCTTTTCAGATCAAGCCTATCACATACTCGGACTCAATAAGAAAGAAGTAGCATTAACGAAAGCTCCACTAATGAATTGCGTCCATCCTGAAGACGCAGATGATGTGTCCAATGCATTTAATTTATCCCTACAAACCAAAGAGCCTTTTGAGAGTATCTATAGGATAATCAATGATCAAAAAACGCTTTTTGTTCATGTGCAATGTAAAACTGAATTTTTAGTGGATGTGCCACTACGTACCATCGGTACCGTTAGAGATGTAACGCACGAACATAATCTCTCACAGAAAGTTGAGTATTTCACAAATTATGACAATCTCACCAATCTCCCCAATCGCTTTTTTTTCTCTTCCAAACTCAAACAATTAATCGACAATACACAAGAGTCACACCAGCCTTTTATAGCAGTCTGTTTTATTGATTTGGATAATTTTAAATACATCAATGACACCTACGGCCATAGCATAGGCGATGAAATTTTACGAGAATTTTCGACAAGATTGCATGATATTGTGGAGCCAAAAGGCTGGATTGCTAGATTTGGTGGTGATGCGTTTACCGCCGTTCTTGAACATATCAAAAAACCCTCTGATGCCGCTACTTTAGCCGAACATATTTTAAAGATGATGCGAAAACCTTTTGTTATTGCCGGTGAACATCATCAAATTAGCGTGAGCATTGGCATTAGCCTCTATCCCAATGATACCAAAAATGCACAAGACCTCATTACTTATGCCGATACCGCTATGCACAGGGCTAAAGAATCAGGAAAAAATCGATACGAGTTTTATACGCATGAACTCACCCAAGCAATGACGAAAAAGATGCAGCTTCTAACACTCTTGGATGAAGCGCTTGTTAAAGAGCAATTTGAGCTCTACTATCAACCCCAAATAGAACTTAACACAAAAAAAGTTATAGGCTTTGAAGCTTTGATCAGATGGAATCACCCAACACGAGGACTTATCAGCCCCGTTGAGTTTATTCCCATCGCTGAAGAGAGTAAATTTATCATTCCTTTGGGAAAATGGATTCTAAAAACAGCATGTTTGCAGGCAAAAGAGTGGAGAAAAGAGGGATTGTTCAAGGGTGTCATGGCCGTCAATGTTTCAGGAATACAACTGGATGAGCCAAACTTTGCACAGAGCGTTGAGGCTATTTTAAAAGAGGTAAAGTTTAATCCAAGCTACCTTGAAATTGAAATTACAGAATCCTCGTTGATGAGTAATTCTCAGTCCTCTTTAAAACAGTTAAAAAAACTCAATGCGCTTAAGATACGTCTTGCTATTGATGATTTTGGGACAGGGTATTCTTCCTTAGCCTATCTTCGAAAAATGCCTGTCAGTACACTCAAAATAGACCAATCTTTTATCAAAGACTTACCCAAGCATAAAGATGCATGTGCGGTAGTTGAAACCATTTTGGCTCTCGCCACGACAATGAAAAAAGATGCCCTAGCTGAAGGAATTGAAACAGAAAAGCAACTAAGATACCTTGAAAAAATTAATTGTAAAAATGCACAGGGATACTTTTTTGCCAAACCATTATGTAAAAGTGATGCCAAAGCATATTTGTTAAAACAATTATACTAAATGTATATCCTACGCCTAAAACACTCTTTGATAGTGCCATTGCTCTTTTGTAGGCTCAAAGATTAATTCACCAACGCATGCATACGGCTGTTCGATGCTAAACATATCATTAATGGACTTACCTAAAAGTTGTGTCAGTAACATTCTATTGACCCCAGCATGCGCAACGATTACTATCGTGCCCGAATATTTAAGTACTATTGCATTAAAAGCTTTTATGACACGTTGGGAAAGCATTTTAAAACTTTCCCCATGAGGTGGGGTAAAATGCTCTAAGTCTTTTCCTCTTTGCTCATACGCCTCAGGATAGAGTGATTTTATGGTTGCAATTGACCTATTTTCCCAATCACCCATATTAATCTCAGAAAAATTTTCCACTACCTCACTTACTAAGTTTTTACCATCACATAGGATTGCTGAAGTTTTTAAGCACCGTTGTAGTGGGCTTGTAAAAACAGCGTCTATAGGTATAGGATGAAAATAGCTCTTCAATGATTTTGCCTGCTCTATCCCTAAATCATCAAGAGGAATATCGGTGACACCCAGATACCTTTTTTCACCACCCGTATTAATATGTCCATGCCTGATGAGATAGATTTTTTCAACCATAAGGAAAAGCCTTACAAGTAATCGTTTCAATTTTACGAATGATACAACGAGCAGATGTGAGGCGCTTATGGATGTATTTTAGTGCTTCTTCATTGCCTTCACATTTTTTGAGAGTCTTTTCAAAACGTTTTTCAAGACCACATACACTCTCTTCGCCTACGACTTTATCAGCTAAATAAAGCAATTCATTTGCATTTAAAGGCTTTGTTTCATCGACTACAATATCCATATGCGTTTCTATGATAGCACCGATAGATGCGTAACCCATTTCTCGTATTTTGTGTGCTCCAACAGTTGCATGATCTTTTTCTTCTCGTACAATGTCATGCAATAATGCCGCAGCACTTAATGCATATATATCAATATTGAGTCCAAAAGAAGCCACCCATGTATAAAATTCATATGCTATTTTTTCAACGGCTTCACAATGTTTAATAACACGATGAGGGACTTTGTTTTGCATCATGATGGCTAAACACTCCTCTTTAGTTGGCGCATGCATTGCTTCGTATGCGAGAAGATTATAATAATCTTCTTTTGTATCCATATCCATCAAAACAGCTTTATCATAAACATCCACATATAAGGCATCAGCACTAAAAGATTCGAGTACTCTTTTAAGCCCTCCTTCACCATCACTTAAGCAAATTTGCTCTTTATACTTCATATTAATCAATGGCGGATGACCTTTTCGCCCAAAAAACACCGGATAAATAACACCTTTTTGTTCACGCTTATATGCTTCGTATAAACGCTCTAAACTTTGTACCTTAATCAAAGGAAGATCAACTGGTTGCATATAAAATGCCTCTATGTTTTTATCCATTGCGCTAATTCCTTTTTGGATGGAACTAAACATACCTTTATCATAATCCTCGTTATGAACAACATGAATCGAGTCACTTTTCAATGTTGCAATAATGTCTTCTTGCCTATACCCTGTTACCACATAAATATGCTCTATTCCATGGGACTGGTACGTTTGAACAAGTCGCTCAATAGCAGTTCTGTCTCCAAAAGGCAAAAGCGGTTTAAAGTCATGCATTCGTGAAGAGTAGCCCGCTGCAATAATAAGCACAGCAATCGTTTTTTTTGACATATCTTAACTTCTTTTTACCTGGACGAGCTCTGCTACAATACTAATAGCTATCTCTTCAGGTGTTTGAGCATTGATGGAAACCCCTATAGGGCAATGCACCTCATCTAAATCTTTTTGTGTAAATCCCTCATGTAAAAGTTCACCGTAAAGATGGTTTTTTTTGCTTTTACTCCCAATCATACCAATGTACTTAGCATCCGCTCGAAGCGCTTGTGCAAGGACTGCTTTATCAAATGAGTGTCCTCTGGTGACAATCACAATGTAACTGTTTTTAGGAATACTCACCTCTTGAAATAACGTATCATACGAAGAGATAACATACACTGCATCAACCGTAGGAAAACGCTCTTGATTGGAAAACTCCACCCTGTCATCAATGACTGCTGTATACATTCCAATCTCTTTAGTAAGTACTGCAATTTGCTGTGACACATGCCCTGCACCAACGATATAAAGCCGATCAGTACAATAGCAAGGCTCGATCATATAGCGTTCTTTCCCTGTAAAAATATGGAATTTAGTACGATTAAAATTCTCTCTTAAGGATTGTGCAATATCGCTAATTTCTTTGTTCTCTATGCCATAAATATCTGTTTGTGTACATATCCATTTGTCTTTACCTAAGATCGTCGTTGATTTGGGTGAAACTTTTGTAATCATCACAAAATTTTCGCCCTCTTCACGTAGTTCATGGGCTTTATGGTAAATATCTACACACGGTATATCTAAAGCATCCACATACTCTAATAATACACGTACTTCTCCACCACAAACCATTCCCGCTTGTGTTGCATCGGTATCGGATAATTCAAAATCTTCTATCCTATATTTTTTTGTTTCAAAAACAGTGGATGCCATCTTCATGGCCATAGCTTCAAGTAAGCCTCCTCCAATCGTACCTTCTATAGACATATCTTTATGAACCAGCATCTTCGTTCCCGCTTCTCTAGGAGCAGAACCACTTTTTTCCAAAATAGTGGCAATCACTACATCACGCTGTGCCTCTAAATGACTAGCGATACATTCTGTTACCTTTCTCATCAACTATCCTTTATCTCTTATATTTATCTTTCTTTTAATCATACTATTGGTAATTTTGATTGAACGGTCATCTTCTTCAACATCAAGTGTTATGTCACACTCAAACACAAAGTACTTCTTTAACTGTTGAATAATCTCTTCTTTAAGTGCCTCATATGCTTTTTTATTGGTAAGAATGAGCTTTATATGGAAAGCATTCTTTGCACGCACACGCAACGTGTAATCTAAAACAGGATCAAATCGCAAAAGAATTTCGTCAAGTTCTCGTAATTGAATGGTATGCTGATTAATATGTACTGTATTTTCCATACGTCCACGTACTTTCTCCATGGTTCTTAAAAATGTGCCACACGCACATGCTTTAGTAGAAAACCGTGCTATATCGCCAGTTTTATAGCGAATGAGAGGCATAGCTTGGCGATTAAGTGTCGTAAAAACGACTTCACCATACTCCCCGTCTTTGACACACATCCCACTGATAGGATCAACAATTTCAAAGTACAAATGGTTTTCTCTTAAGTGATAGCCATTTAAACATTCACACTCTACACCACCGCCATATCCCATTTCTGTCATCCCATAATGGTTATAAACAAGACACTCTTTTTTGCTTAAAGCTTCCACCAAAACATTGGGTACATAATCAGTACTGAGTAGCACTTTTTTAATATGCTTTTGAAACAGTTCGGGTTTGATTTTACTTAGATAAAGCACTTGCATCGGAATACCAACAAGGCATGTAATACCCTCCTCTTCAATACGTGAAGCCACTTGCTCAACATCATTCAATAAACCATTGACACTGCATTTAATCTTGGAGACTGCTAAAGCTTTTTGAAGTAAATCTCCGATACTGCCATACGCATTTCCAGGCAAAAGAACCATCACCCTATCGGATTGATCCACTAAGCAGTTCATTCCATGCGTAAAAAAATCAATAGTAGCTTCTAAGTCTTGAGCGGTAAAAAAGATGCGCTTCTCGCCACCCGTTGTGCCCGAGGTATTTAAAGTCACAATGCGCTCAACTTCCTTATTTGAAACACATAAAAAATCATAAGCATTATGTTTAATATCATCAGGAGTTGTAAAAGGAATTTGCTCAAAACCAGTGAATGATGCAAGAGAGCTGACGTCAATTTCATTAAGTGCTTTGTGATAAAATCGACTTTTTTCTTTGGCATACGTAAGTATTTTAATAAGCTCTTTGAGTTGATACTCTTTCAAAGCTTCTTGAGTTTTTGGAGCTATATGGGTACGCTCTACAATCCAGTTTTCCAGCGGGGTTACTTTCATAAATCCTCTTTTTAGTCTCGATAAAGAGACTTACCTTCCATATTGGTAATGTTATACATACAAAAAGGAATGAGCTTTCCGTCCGTTGTAGAAACATGAATACAACAATCTCTAATACGCTCTAAATTGACATTCCACGCATCTTGAAAAACCATCCCTGAAATGCTGAAAGTATTGTTTTGTATCGCACTTAATATTTTGTCCCAATCAGAGAGTTTTTCATCTTGGACTTGTTTTTCATACGACCAATTACGAGCCACAAAAGCTTTAGCTTTGTTCGCCCCAACTTCAGCTTTTTCAATGTTTGTTGAGCAGCAAGAGCGCTTCGTCACTGGTTTTAAAACACCCTCTTCGATAAGATAATTACCATTAAATGAGCAAAGCGCATTTTCACAACCTGGGGGTTGCATACTCTCTAAATTCACCATATGATTCGTTTGAGAAACAATACACTCCATGACTTCTGGCAAAGTGATTCTATCTTCATCACTCGGTGCTTTGGGAATACGCCCAAAATAACTTACGGGCTGAAAGTGCACACCTCTAACATAAGGAGAGTGACTGAGTCCAAAACGTATAATGTCACCAATACTCTCTACGTTAATATTGGGAACAATTGTTGGAACGAGAACAACGCCAATGCCATACTTTCGGCAATTCTCAATCGCTTTGCATTTGAGTTCAAACAAAGCCTTCCCTCGTAACTTTTTATAAATAGCATCATCAATACCGTCGAATTGTAAAAAAATAGAATTGAGCCCAGCATTTTTTAAAGCTTTTACATAATCCTCATCTTTAGCCAAACGAATACCATTGGTATTCACTTGAATAAAAGGAAATCCTAGTTCTTTGCCTATGCGAATGATGTCAGCAAGATCGTCTCGCACCGTAGGTTCACCACCAGAGAGTTGAATATTGCATTTTCCTGAGACTTTCAAAATACTCTCATACTGAAACTGTATTTGCTCCAACAATGGATCTTTGCTTTTACCATCTAATGCGTCCGCAAAACAAAAATGGCAGTTTAGGTTACAACGCTTGGTTACTTCAATGAGTGCGGTACATGTGTGTTGCCTATGAGCACTGCATAACCCACAATCATACGGACACCCCTTCTCTACTTTCGTGATGGGATTGGGTATATGCGCTCCCTCTTTAGTACGTATCCACTCACGCATAGAGTCACCACGCCACAAAATCGTTGTAAATACACCATGCTCTAAGCACTCCTTATGCATATAGGTATTCACACCTTTTTCATAGATATAGGCATCAAGCGTGCATAAGCAAATGGGGCATAAGCTTTCAAGGGGCATGGAAAGAGGATTAAAAGCCATTGTTTTTATTCTCTATTTCCATAGTCGTAGCCGTTTTCAAGCAAAATTTCATACGCTTTGGCATACGCTTTTTTAATCATGTCAGCACATATTGGTTTGAAACTCTGATCACCACTTGTAAAATCCCTCTCACCAATAAGCGTGACACATTTGGTTGTACCAAATTCTGCTTTAAACCACTCATGAAACGTCTTAATCATGTGTGAGAAATTCTCTTTAGCCTCTTCACTCTCTCCACCCTTAGCGCCATATAAGCCAAGAACACCTATACCGCCTGTCAAGACACCACATGTTTTTTGTGTATCGGCTATACCTCTACAAAGCCCTTGTGCCGAACGAATAAGATCATCGTTGCATGAGCCTTCATCTTCAAGTGCTAGCTTATACATAATCTGAGCACAACAAAAACCCTCATTTGAGAGTTGAAATAAACGTAGTGATAAATCATCCATTGTTTTCTCCTTTTTTTACAATCATCATAAAATAACCTGGTTTACACTCTTTGAGATTTTGCTCAAATGCACAGCACGCTTGCGGCGTTTCATCGTCAATAGTTTTGCTCCAAAATGCGCCCATAGAACCATGCGAAAAGATGATTTTCACCATAAGCTCTTTCAGTAATTGGCTACAATCTTCTAAAAGCATCACCTCAAAACCAATTTTTTCTAACTCCATTTGCAAGGAAGGCAGATGATGAAGCCCTCGCATACATGAATTGATGGAAAAGTTGTCTAACTGATTGATTGCTTCAGCGTTTTTAGCATGAACATCCGTGATAACAAACCAACCTTTGTGTTTCAAAACTCTGAACACTTCTTGCAAACTTTTAGGTAAATCATTCATAAGCGACAGCGTACACTCTGCCAAAACGCAATCAAAACTTTCGTTCATAAAAGGGAGGCTATCTCCCGACCCCGCTACAAAAGTCGCAAAAGCGTTTTTCGCCTTTGCTATGCCTAATAGCTTTTGGGATGGATCAATGCCAACGATTTTAATCCCATAGTTTTCGTATAAATAAGACGCTGTTGCACCCATACCACAGCCCAAATCAAGCACACGATTTTGCTCGTTTAAAGCGCAAAATTTAACGGCTTTATCGGTAAGCGTAAATCCACCTGGTCGTAAAGTTTCACCGGTAGCTTCTTGCATACAACGACTTTCATAAGCATTCACGCTACTTATCCTCCAAACTTTTTTCAACCTCAAGTATTTTTCCCAAGGCTAAATCCTCACCAATAAAAACCATATTGCACTCGGGGCATTTTAAGAGATCCACTTCAAAATTACCCTCAAGATAACGCACTTTAACTTTTTGTGATACCAATGCTTTATCGCATTTATCGCATACCCATGCGGTTGTTGTCTCTATGTGATCTTTCATCTTAACCTTCCACCACTTCCATTCTATGGCTGTAAACATCTTTGATAAAGATATCCGTTCCTTCTTCTGCATACTTCACCCAATACGTTACATTTTGAAGCCTTAATCGTGCTAAATAGTGTAAAGTCTGCGGGTTGAAAAACCGCTCTTTTTTGGTGATTGCATTATCTATTACTTTTTCAATATCACTGACTAAGATAAATCGCTTTTCTAAAATCGCAAAAACATCCTCTGAAATATGCAACGTAAAATTATAAATATTTTCTGTATTCATCACCTCTTCTCCCCATATCTCTTTAAGCAATCTCTGTTTTAAGTGTTTACGATTGTTTTGTCTCTCTGATAGTGTTGGCATTTTTTGAGGGCTATCTTGGTTGATTTCATTGCCATAAATAATGTCTAAAATATGATACGCTCTTTTATTGCCTTTCACGATGGCATCTTTGCACATCGCACAATAGACCAATACATCTGCTTCACTCTCGCTGATACGGTCTTTTACAAAATCCTCTGCTTGTTCAGGATTAGCGCACGACACCAACCCACCATAACCACAGCATTTTGCTTTCTCTTTGGAGTATTCAAGTTCATGGATGCTATATCCTAAGGTTTTAACAATACTTCGAACACTCTCATGAAGTGCGGAATTATGTCTGGTAGCGCAGGCATCATGAATACAAAGTTCTCGTTTACCTTTTTTGATGTCTACTTCAGGTAAACCATATGTGTCAAATACTTCCCAGAGCGATAGCGTTTTAATCATCGGTAAGTATTTTTCAAACGTAGAAGCGCAACTTGAGCATGCCAAGATAAACGTTGGCTCACCCATCTCTTCCCAAGTCTTATGTATTTTTTGCACACTCTCAGGCATCAAATCAAATCTTCCCGCCCAATCCGCAGGTGCGCCGCAACAGCCTAAATATAACCCCACATCATTGTCAGCATCTTTGTCTTTTATCACACCTACAAGATGTTTATAAATATCACCAATATAATCAGCATGTGTTGAGCTAAGTTGACACCCTGGATAAAACAAGTATCCTGTTTTTCCTGAGCCCTTATACAAACCTCTTGCATAGGCTGAAAAAGCAATCACTGGATAATAAAAAAGATTTTTTGAGGCTTCTTTACTTGGTTGTTTACGCACTAATGAGAAATAGTCACTTTGACTATACTGCATATCTTTAAGGGCAAAATCATGGGCTGAAAGAGGCATTTTTCCTCGTTCAACCATACTTTCTCTCGTAGCATGAATAATGTCTGCCATCCCAATGCCGATAGGACACACCTCTTTACACAAACCACACTCCGTACAGGAATTGATCATCGTATTGGCTGTTCTGTTTCCTAAAACGATACGTTCATTATGGCAAATACTGCGAATATAACGATCGGGAGTTATGTTATATCGTTGCATATGAACACACGCTTTAATACACGCATCACATTGGCATTTAAGACATCTGCTCGCCTCATCTTTTGCTTCATTTTCAGAATAATTATGAGATGATTTAACCACCACATCAATGGGTTTTACATTATCAATTTTATACGTTAATTTCGTTTCAAAAATTCCCTCACGCTCTCTAGAAGCAAGCATAGAGGTTTTAGTAATATAGCGATCAATTGAGACTGCTGCGCGTTTACCTGAACTAAGTGACATAATCACCGAATGATTGTGGCTTTGAATTTTTCCACCTATAAACAGTGATGAATTTTCAACTTGAAACGTCTCAGGATTGATTCGATACGCTTTGCTCCACTCTCCTGCTCCTAAATACAGAGCATCATATTTTCCCCTATAGCTGTATAAATTTTCTTCTAAAACTTCGGTGTTATAACAAATAGAGATACCTTTTTTTTCAATCACCAAAAGCTCTTCTTTAATAACGGCCGTTTCAAGTCCTTTGCCTTCATACTCCCAAAGGCTTCCCCCGATTCGGTCTGTTTTTTCATAAATAGTAACTTTATAACCTTTTTTGTTTAATTCAACCGCGGCAACACACCCACTTAACCCTCCACCAATAATGGCAATATTCCCCTTATTTTTTGGCAAAAGTAGTGGTTTTTTTGGGATGGTATAGCCTAGGTCAATAACCGTTTTTTCAAGCTCACTGATGCGTATGCTTCCCCCAACGCCTTTTCTGACGCATAATGTTTCACAAGGGTGGTCGCAAATTTTTCCAATGAGTCTGCTAAAAGGAATTTTTTGCTCCATAATCTTATATGCCCCAGCAAAATTACCTTTTTCAATCTCGTGAACAAAAGCAATCACATCCATATGAACAGGGCATGACGCTACGCATACAGGAGGTTCTGAATGAATACATTGATTACCTATTTCCAATAATTTATCTAAATCCATTCCCTATCTCCTCATAGTAGTGCGTTAAAGGTACAAGAAGGAGTGAGCTACATACGTTCTCACTCCTGTAGCAACAAGCTATTAAGCTAAAGCTGCTAAAACTTTCTCTGGGCGTGCTGGCAAATGTGTTACTCTTGCGCCACACGCATTGTAAATCGCATTAATAATCGCCGCATGTGGAGCTGCCAAAGGCATTTCACCCGCACCTGACGCACCTAAAAAGTTGTTAGGACGTTTGTATTCAGTGTATATCAAATCAATGCTATCTGGAACATCTTTGATTTTTGGAATACCGCATCCTGTCAACGTTGTATGTTTTTTCAAATCATCAAAATCTTCAGTCAATGCCAAACCAATACCTTGTACTAATCCACCGTACATTTGTCCATCAACGACCAATTTATTGATAATCGTTCCAACATCTGATGCTAACGTCATTTTTTCAACATTGGTTTTACCCGTTGCAGTATCGACTTCAACTTCAGCGACACAAACACCGTACATGTAACCTGCAAATGGATTTCCTTGTCCGTCAGTTGGAGGTGTATCAGTACATGGTGCTGTCCATTTACCCATGTATTTAAGCTCTCTTCCTTCTGCAACCATTTCATCGTATGTACGGTATGTACCATCTGGTTTTTTCATCGCTTCAAGCAAGTTGCGGCAAGCAACAACCGTTGCGTTACCAGTAACAAGATTAGAACGACTACCACCTGCTGGTCCACTGTTTGGTGTTTTAGTCATGTCGTTTAGAACAAGGTCAATTTGTTCTGGTTTAAGGTGTAACGGTTTTAAGGTTTCATGCGCATAAGTTAATGTTCCGATATCCGCACCTTGACCGTGGTCTTCCCATGAATTACCGACTGCTACACCCGTTTTAGTCAATTCTGCCCATGCTTCAGAAGAGTCAGGACCGTCCAAACCACAACCATAGATATTGACAGAAACACCTACGCCGTATTTTTTATTAGCAGCTGCTTTTGCATTTTTCTCTTTGGCAGTTTTTTGAGCTAATTCATAAACCGGTTTGGATTTTTGGAAGAGTTCTTCTAAACAATACACATCTGGTTGACATCCCGTTGGAGTTGTATCTCCCTCTCTGTAAATATTTTTATAGCGGAATTCAAATGGATCCATACCTACTTTTTCTGCTAACTCATCAATCAATACTTCAGATGGGAACATGATTTCAGGTGCGCCATATCCACGGAAGGCTGAACCCCAACCATGATTGGTACAAACAGTACGTCCATTACCACGAATATTAGGAATCATATAACCCGCACCACCAAATTGAAAACCACGTTGCGTTAATAAGTCACCAAATTCTGAATATGGTCCATGATCAACGCTCCAATCAGATTCTAACGCTAAAATTTTGCCATTTTTATCAGCAGCCATTTTCATGGTTGTCCAAAATGGTGAACGTTTTCCTGTATAAGTAATTTGTTGTTTCATATCAAATTCAAGATAAACAGGTCTGCCTGTTGCCATCGTTGCAACACCGAGTAAGCCTTCCATCGTTGGACTAAATTTATACCCAAACGTAGCCCCTGTATTGTTTTGAACGATAAACACATCTTCTGCTTTCATACCCACACCCTCTGCAATCATCAACGCATGGAAGTGAAGCGCGATACTTTTAGAGTGAATAATCAATTTTCCTTCATCATTAACATACGCAAAACCAACATCTGGCTCAAGAGGTAAATGCGGTTGACGTTGCGTATAGAAACTATCTTCAACAACATAAGGTGCACTTTCCATAATAGAATTGGTTTCTGCCCCTTTACTAATATGATTATTAAAGTAAACATTTGGAGTACCTGGATGGATTTCAATCGCATCATCCGCCATGGCATCAGGTGCGTTCATATAAGCAGGTAACACTTCGAGTTCTACCTTAACTTTATCAACACCCGCATGGGCTGCTTTTTCATTCTCAGCTAATACAATCGCAATCGCATCACCGTATTGGAAGATTTTGGTATCATTTAAAATAGGACGATCGAGGCCATCACCTTTGTTTGTTGGAAAGGCTAAACCATTAATGCGGTTTGTTCCTTTGACATCTTTATACGTAAGTACAGCCACAACACCCGGAACTTTTTTAGCTTCTTCGGTATCAATTGAGATGATATTAGCATGAGAAACTTCGGCTTGAACAAGTTTTGCATGCAGTGTATTAAGAGGAAGTTTTAAGCCTAAATCCGCACCAAAATCCCATGTTCCCATAACTTTAGCCAAAGCAGATGGACGAATAAACTCAGAACCAACTAAAGAAGCACCCTCAGGAAGTTCTTTCCATATATCTTTAACAGTAATTTCGCCACGCATTAATTTCGCTGCATCCATAACCGCATTCACCAAAGGTAGATAGCCTGTACAACGACAAAGATTTTTATTTTTTTGGAACCAATCTCTTACATCTTCACGCGTTGGGTTGATATTTTGATCAAGCAAACCTTTAGCTGAAACAATAAAACCTGGTGTACAATAACCGCACTGTGCAGCACCATGAACCATCCAAGCTACTTGAAGTGGATGAAGTTTATCTTTAGTACCAACACCTTCAATGGTGATAATCTCATCGTTGTCTTCAACTTTTTTCATCTTTAAAATACATGATCTAACAACTTTACCATTATGAATAATGGTACATGTACCACATTCACCGCTATTACAACCTACTTTAGTTCCTGTTAGCTTTAATTGTTTTCTGAGTACATCCGATAATTTTTCTTCTGCATCAGCTACCAATGTTACTTTCGCACCATTGATGATTAACGTTCTCTTGAACATGTTTGACCCCTTATATAGTATTGTTTGTCAAGTCTTATATGTATAGGAATATGTCAAAAAAGCATATTCCTATACATAAGTTTTTAGTTAAACGCATCATTTAATACAGCAATATGCATTTTTTGCATATTGCCAATACGCATTATCTAAAAACTCACCAATTTAAAACCACCTACACATCTTGCGTTACGCATTCATGTTTTATAGAATCTTTTTTAGCCTCCCGTAGCATATGTATTTTTTTCTTTTTCAACTGTTACTAGCAATTATATAGCACAAAGATAGCATGGGTATAGCAAAGGCAGTCTCTTCAAACACTCATCATAAAAGAATATACTTTTGTGTGATATAGTTACAGATAAAATCTCAACGGTTTGGCTTTGAAATTCACTAGATTGATGCACATTGCTGTTTGTCATCCTTACTCTAACCTCAAAATGGAGAGCACGTTTTATGAAAACATACAACTTTTGTTATGAAATAGGTCCATTACAAAGCGTTATAGATTTTACGCTCTTTACGCACAAGCAAAATATCTTAGTCCAAATATTTTGTGGTCAAGATAAAAAAGTACTCAAGTACATCAGTGAAACTATCCTAAGCTATCTTCCACATGCCATTTGTATTGGAACAACAACGGATGGAGAAATATATGGTGAGTCTATCACAACATTGCGGACAGTTATTTCTATTAGTATTTTTAAACGTACACACATCAAAACAGCTTATGTCAACAACGATGACCCTTTTCAATGCGGTGTAAAGATTGCATCTGATTTGATAACGCCCAATACGAAACTACTCATTCTTTTTTCAGATGGCACACATATGAATGCCGAAGAGTTTTTAAAGGGTGTCGAATCTTTTAATGCAACCGTACCTATTTGTGGAGGGATGGCAGGAGATAACGGAAACTTTGTACAGACCTATATTTCATCACAAAACACTCTTTTAAATCAAGGCGTAGTTGGTGTGTCTTTAAATTCTGATGTTCTTAAAGTTACGACTGATTATAAATTTGATTGGAAACCCATAGGACTTAAACATACCATTACAAAAGTTCAGAACAATAGAGTTTACCAAATAGATGATATGAAAGCTACATATTTTTATGATAAATACCTCGGCAGCAATTTTTCACAAACAGAATTCCCCCTTATCCTTGAAAAAAATGGTATCACTATGGCACGAGCCGTCATCGGAAAACATGAAGATGGAAGTCTTAGTTATAGTGGAAATTTAAGCGAAGGAGATCAAGTCAGAATCGGCTTTGGCGATGCTCAATCTTTAATGAGAGACCCTATAGAAGTCTTAGAAAACTTACAATCTATTAATGTCGAAACTTTTTTTATCTTTTCATGTATGGCGCGAAGACGGTTTATGCCTTTCTTAATCAAACTAGGCATTGGGTCGTTTTCAAAAACAGCTCCTACTTCAGGTTTTTTTACCTATTCTGAATTTTACCATCAAAATGAACACCATAAACTTCTCAATCAAACACTCACCGTGGTTGCGTTGAGTGAATCGCACAAAGACACCCTTCCTATAAAAAACACTGGCAAAGAAAAAAAGAGAAAACATACTCTATATGCTAAAACAATTGAATCTTTAACCCATTTGATTGAACAAAGCGCAAGTGATTATGATAAGCAGTCCAAACGTTTAGAAAAGCAAATAAATTATTCCAACAATCTTTTGGCATCCCATAGACAGTTTTTGCAATACACTGTTCATGAGATGAATTCTCCATTGAGTATTATTATGAGTAACATAGAGTTGCATGAGATGGAATTTGAAAAAAGTGTTTACTTGGAAAATATTGAAGTTGCCGCAAAAAGTATTTTTTCAATGTATGATGATTTAAGCTATTTGGTAAGAAAAGATCATATCCACTATACTAGACGCAAGATTAATTTAGTCGATTATGTTCGTAGCCGTATCGATTTTTTTGCCCAAGTTGCGGACAAAGCAAAATCTATGTTTGTTTTTGAAACCAATTATAGTGATATCTATATTTTATTTAATGATACCAAATTGCAGCGTATCGTCGACAACAACTTAACCAATGCTATCAAATATACATTTGAAAATAAAAAGATTGTTGTCACACTGTACCAAGAGCAAGATTACTGTCATTTTAGTATTGCATCGCATTCACGAAAAATTCAAAAACCCGAAAAAATTTTTGAAGAATACTACCGAGAAGAGGTATCGCAAGAGGGTTTTGGTTTAGGGCTTAACCTTGTTAAAAGAATCTGTAAGGAAGAAAACGTGAAAATAACACTGCATTCAGATGAAGATATAACATCTTTTTCATACCAATTTAAAGTAGATAATACATGAAAATATTACTCTTAGAAGATGAGATTCTGCTTAATGAATCTATTACAAAATACCTCACAAACATCGGTCATGCCATTACTTCTGTGAGAGATGGCAATGTATGTTTAGAGGTACTAAAAAAAGAAAAGTTTGACCTACTGATCTTTGATATCAATGTTCCTAATATAGATGGATTGAGCATTTTGGAGACGTTGCACACGCAAAAAAACATAACACCCGTTATTTTTATCTCTACCCTTATTGATATTGAGGATATTTCAAGAGCTTTTGAATTGGGTTGTCTTGATTATTTGAAAAAACCATTTCATCTCAAAGAGCTTAACCTCAGAATTGACAGAATTTCAAAATGTGCTAAAAAAGATATGCACCATAAAAGACTCTCTGCTTCTTATAGCTTCGATTGCGATACGATGACGCTTTTTTTTCATAAAGAACCACAAGTTTTGTCCAAACGACAACTTCAAATAATAGAACTACTTACTCATAATCGAGGATTCGTTTGTAGCTATGATATGTTTAGAGATAATGTCTGGAGCGACTTATATGTTGATGACGCAACAATAAGAGCAGAAATCAATCGCCTCAAAAATCATTTTAAAGAAGATTTCATCCTTAATATCAGAGGTATTGGGTATATGGTGAAAGTTCCCTCTCCTTAATACTATGACGCTTTTGTAGGGGGAGTTTAGATATGACAGCCATATTAATACGAAATAATTTTCACGATTTTATAACTACTTTGCATGATGAAACTTTAAAATTGAGACTATAAACTTCTAACTTTTTAGCATTGTAGAAAAGATATTACTTGCGTAAGAATTGCTCCACATCTGCCACTATTTCATCTACCGCTTCTGTGGCTTTTTTGTACAGCACTTTCGTATAAACATACTCATTTATCGCATCACTTCGCTCTAAATTGTTGAGGATGGAGTACTTCATCTGACGTGCAAAATGATCCATAGCAACGACATTGCCACTGGAACCGATGATGACTAGAAACTCACAATCTTCCATCGCAACGCATAAGTGTTCGTACATCGGAGCACTTTCGCCGAAAAAGACGATGTCAGGGCGTAAGTTTCCGCCACAAGCACTACATATAAGGTCTCTGTTTTGCTTCGTATAGCCGATGGCATAGGTAAAAGAACATTTTTCACAACGAATATTGGAAAGAAACCCATGTAGATGTAAAACATTTTTGCAGCCTGCTCGCTCAAACAAATCATCAACATTTTGAGTAATAATAGCAACATCTTTTGGATAGTGTTCTTGCAGTTTAGCAATCGCTTCATGAGCCCTATTGGGAGTGACAGATGCAAGCTGTGCACGCCTTGCATCATAAAAGCTTAGGGTGTTTTCACGATTCCATGACAAACATCCAGCAGTACAAATCTCTTCAATGCGGTATTTTTCCCAAAGTCCTCCCGTATCACGAAAAGTGGAGAGTCCACTTTCCGCACTGATGCCAGCACCACTAAATATAACGACTTTCGCCATGATTATTCCTTAGAGTTTAGCTAAAAACGCTTTGATGGCCTCATTGGCATCGGTACTGTTTTCGACAACGCTCATATGGGCACTATCTTTAAGCAAAACAAACGTTGCCCCTTTTATTTTTTCAGCCATAGCTCTCATTGTATCAGGTGGCGTAATAGTATCGTTTTCACCGCAAAGAACTAACGTTGGAATGTTAATTGAGCTAAGGTATGCTGTTGTATCATTTCGGCTTATCATCGCTAAAATACACCCTTTAACACCAATAGAATTATACTTGATAGATTTTGCGATTCGTTTAGCAACCTCTTCTTTATGCGCTTTTTTATAGACATCACCATAGCATCGCGCAATAAAGTTTTTTGCAAAAGAAGGGAAACCTCTTGCATTAATGCGTTGTATGATTTCTGAACGATTGATTTTGCCTTCATTGTTATCAGCATGTGAAGCAGTGTCGCATAAAATAACCGCTGAAAATTTTGCTTCCATACGTTCAAGCGCTCGCAAAGTAATATACCCTCCCATGGAAAAACCACATATTATTGGTGTTTCCAATTGCAACTCATCAATGATTCGCTCAAGGTCATCCACAAATGATTCCATGGTAAATTGGCCATCACCAACGGAAGAGTTTCCAAGCCCTCTCACATCATACGCAATACAATAATACGCTTCACTAAATGCATCAATTTGTGCTTGCCACATACTATGATCATATGGAAATCCATGTATAAAAATGATTGCTTTATGTTTATTATTACCTTCCAGTAAAACCGATAATCCTCCGATTGTTTTTTTCATTATCTATCCTTTAATGACGCATTATACATTAAAATATAAAGCCTCTTTGTGGTGCATCACAATTGCTGTGGTGCTTTGTTCAGGATGAATTTGAAATGTCTCACTCAGTTCGATGCCAAACTCCTCTGGTTTTAACAAATCAAATATCACTTTGGTGTCTTCTAAAGCAGGACATGCAGGATAGCCAAAAGAGTAACGACACCCGTGATACCGCTTCATCTGCACATCTCGAAGGCTATGCCCCTCTTTATCAGCAATTCCTAAATCAAGCCGTATCTGTTTATGCACAATCTCCGCCAATGCTTCAGCTAATTCAACACCAAGCCCATGCACAAAAAAGTATTCAGTAAAATTGCCTGCATCGTAAAGCTCTTTTTCATAAGCAGAAAACTTTGCTCCCGCACTCACACATGTAAGAGCTAAAACATCATGGCGATAAGGATTTATAAAATCACTTAAAGAACGATACGGTGCTCTATTTTGACGAGGAAAGTCAAATACTTTTATTGCTCTTTTTGAAATCATATCAATATTTTCAGTATTGGCTTGCTCTTCGCTAAAGTACCCTTCACTCTCATCAAAAAGATAAAGCTTGTTTTGATGTGAACGTGCAGGATAATAACCGTAGATTACCGTTGGCTCAAACAACCCTAACTTCTCAATATCCGCTTTTACCCGCTCATACGTTGGCCATAACACCTCATCAAGTTGTTTTTGTTTCTCCTCTTTACTTTGACCTTTGCCACTGTAACCCCAACGCTGTGCAAAAAGAATTTTGTGGTTTATCCATGCATAAGCCAACTCTTTCACATCAGTATTCAACACACGTCTACCCCAAAAAGGAGGCGTTGGGATAGCAATATCTCGACTTGGCATTTTAATCGTATCAAAATGAGGCATCTCTTTGAGTTCTTTATGAGCTTTAGAAATGCTGTTTTCAACCACTTTGCGACCAAATGATGTATCGTAATTTTTAGCTTCAATGCGACTCATCGCTTCGATACCTTCAAATGCATCTTTACAGTAAAAAATAGGTCCATCGTAAATCGGACGGCAAAAATCTTCCACAAAACTGTCGGTAAGTGCCGCTCCTCCTAAAATAACAGGGATTTTTATACCCATCTTCTGCATTGTTTCCAAGTTTTCTTTCATGACATTGGTCGATTTCACCAAAAGTCCGCTCATTCCAAGAGCATCGGCTTGATGCTCTTTAAGGGCTTCTAAAAACGTCTCCAAATCTGCCTTAATACCAATATTAATGACTCGAAAACCATTATTACTTAAGATGATGTCAACTAAATTTTTGCCAACATCATGGACATCACCTTTGACCGTTCCGATGATAAGTGTTGTAGTTGTATTTTTTTCCGTCTTAGGTAAATACGGTTGCAAATAATCTACTGCCGCTTTCATCACTTCAGCAGACTGCAATACAAACGGTAACTGCATCTTTCCGCTACCAAAAAGATCTCCTACCACTTTCATCGCATCAATTAAGATTTCATTGACAATCACCTCTGAGGCTATCTCTTCTTTCGCTGTTGGCAAAAGGGTTAACATACGTTCTTTATCGCCATCAATCAGCAATGTCGAAATTTTTTCCTTAGTATCCATGGCAAGGTAGGCAGCATCACTCTCATCTTTATTCTCTACCACACCCTCAAAATGTCCTATGAATTTAAAGAGTGGGTCGCCCTCTTCTCGGTAGTTAAACAGTAAATCTTCACAGATTTTTTTATCAATATCGCTAATTTTATGCATTGGTAAGGTATTTTTAACATTGACAATCGCCATACTCAGCCCAGCTTCAACACAATGGTGTAAGAAAACAGAGTTTAAATACTCTCTAGCGTGTTTAGCCAAACCAAAAGAGATG
>JAQUVE010000032.1 GCA_028693565.1 Sulfurospirillaceae bacterium
ATACAAGGGTATCGTTACAATAAAGGTACAGGATACTTTTTTGCCTATACCCCTGAGGGAATCAATGTGGCGCACGATAGTGTGAATTTAATCGGTAAGAATTTAATCGATAGAAAAGATATCAAAGGAAACTACACGGTTCGATCCATCATCCAATCGGTTCAACCAGGTGGCGATAATACCGCACGCTATTACAATAAAAATCCAAAAACTGGTGAAATAGAAGGGAAGATATCCTATAACTTTTACTTTAAACCGCTTAATATCATCATCGGTACGGGTGAGTATATGTCTCGTATTAAAGAGTTTCACCAAGAGATGGCAATTGACACACTTTCCAATTTAAAATACGGTAGTGATGGTTATTTTTTTGCGATTAAAAAAGTCAAAGATGGTTATAGTTATGTTTTTCATGGAGCAGATGACAAACTTAAAAATCAGCCTTTTGATTTGAATCATGCTGATGAAAAAGGTGTTTTATATCGTAAACAGATTGTAGATGAAAGTAAGGCACACGAGCAAGATGGCGCTTTTGTAATGTATCATTACAAAAACCCTTCCAATGGAAAAGTTGAACGTAAGATGGTCTATGCGAAGTACTATAAAGAGTGGGATTGGATCATCGTTTCCAACATATACTTGCAAAATGTTGAAAACAATATTGCAACACAACAAGGCAAAATGGATAGCGATATCGGAAGTCTCATCTTTGAGCTTGTTCTCTCAGGCATTGCTATGGTTTTGGTTATTTTTGCCGTGATCTATTGGATGCTTGGTCGCATTGTCAACCGACCTCTTGATTCGCTAACCCAAAAAGCTGCAGATTTGGCAAAAGGCGAGGGGGATCTTACCTGCAAGCTTGATGTGAATGGGCAAGATGAGATTGGCAAAGCAGCTACACAAATCAATCTTTTTATTGAAAAAGTGCATCATACCATCGCTTCTGCTAAAAAGGCAAGCCTTGACAATGCCTCACTTTCGCACAAACTTTCTGAAACATCTCATCAAATGAGTCAAAGGGTTGATAGCTCAACCCGTATCATTGATGATACCACGACGTTGTCGCAAGAAGTAAGAGCTGAGATAGAAAGCTCTGTGACTGAAGCAAAGCGTTCTAAAGTTGAAGTCGAAAAAGCCAATGAAAATCTTAAAAATGCCTCTATTGAAATCATCGATTTGGGAAAAGAAGTGCAAAGAAGTGCGCAAACAGAGATGGAACTTGCTTTACGAATGCGACAATTAAGCACAGATGCCAATCAAGTGAAAGAAGTCTTGGTGGTTATCAGTGATATAGCAGATCAAACAAATCTCTTGGCTTTGAATGCTGCCATCGAAGCGGCACGAGCAGGTGAGCATGGACGTGGTTTTGCTGTTGTTGCGGATGAAGTGAGGAAATTAGCGGAGCGGACACAAAAAAGCTTGTCGGAGATTAATGCGACGATTAATGTTATCGTTCAAGCGATTGTGGATTCGGGCGAACAGATGAATGCAAACTCGGAGCAAGTGCAAGCGTTAACACATAAAGCACAATTAGTCGAAGAAAAGATTAAAGAGACAACACACATTATGGAAATGGCAACGCAAATGAGTGATAAAACCGTCAGCGACTACATAAAAACGGAAAAAAATATCGATGTGATTGTCAGTAAAGTTGAAAGTATCAACCAGCTTTCTTTGGACAATGCAAAAAGCGTTGAAGAGATCGTTGTAGCAAGTGAGCATTTAAGTGAGATGACTCAAAATCTCAATGCAACGTTATCAACCTTTAAAACGTAAACTATTTTCCGACCTGTATACTTGAGCGAAGGGCAAGATCTTTGGGGTAGGGGTTTAAAAACCTTTGCTCCAATAAGTAATGAACAGTGTATTTTTTAGCTAAAAATTCTATGGTATTCATAACAGCAATGAGCGGTACGCTCTCTTCTTGAAACTCTTTAATAAATTGATGTAACGTTTTTTTCTCTTCAGTATCTAAGTGGTTTTTCAAAAAACCCACCATATGCTCTAGAACATTGACTGTTTTTGAAATTTTACTTTTAAGTGCAATGGTTTTTCGAAAGAGAGCAAGATATGCTTGGATAACTTCAGAAAAAGGCTTTTGTTCATGGTTTGCAACGATATTTCCCAAAAGACGATAGTTTTTTTCATGTTTGGATTGTAATAGAAATTTATAAGCGGTATGAAAAGCGATAAGCTCACTCACTTTGTGGATTGACTTTTCAAGGTTCATACTTTCATGATAGGCAAAAAGTTGCATGATAAAGTTTTCTCGTAGCCATGGATCAATTAAGCGTGCCTCTTCTTCGATGGGAAAGTCCACAAAGTGCGCTTTACATGTAAGCGCAAACAGCCCATCTTTCTTTCCTTCACTCATCTGTTCATGATAATATTTGGTACTCCCAAGCCCGAAACTAGGCGACTTTGACTTGAGGATAATGCCACAAATCGGCTCGTTTTGAATCTTGTGCAATTCATGCGCCACCGCTTCATTTATCGCCTCAGTGACATCGTCTTTTGAAAAGACCGTGATGACTTTTTTGCGTTCATCTTCAAGCACGATGCGTATCGTCTCACGAGGCGTACCAAACGCCAAATGTTCAGGACAAAAAGGCACAAATGAAGCGTATTTGCCCAGCTTATCGGTGATAAATCGGTCTCGTTGAGCGGTTTTATCATAACGTATAGGCTCGCCTAGTAAACAGGCAGAAACGGCGATTTTGAGCATGGTCGTCCTTTTGAAAAAGCTAGCTAGTGCCTTTGGCTTATTGGGAAAACTGTTATAATACTTAAAATAGCTCTAAATGCACATCCTAAGTAATTATAGAAAATATATATTAATTGAGAAGGTAATAAAAGACAAATTTATCCTCACTCATCTGCTTTTTCTAATATGTCAAATATGGCATTCATAAACACCAACTGCTCACTATCTAGACTTTGACGTATTTTCAAAGGTATTTCTCTTCTAAAATCATCCATATCAAGAGGTTTATGCTTTAAAAATAAATCTATCATCAGTGGTGAAAGAACGCATGTTTTATCTATCTTAAAATCTTTTACAATAAGTGTATCTCGTAATTTAATCAATTCATTTTTAACAGTATTGTCTGATGAAAAGATATGTTCTTTTGCAACTTGAGGCTGAAGATTTTCAACTTTATTCACAATAATATTTTCATTATTTTTTTCTGGATTTGAAGATATTGTATGCTCGTGAATTATATTAAATAACGATGAAGTTTTCTTTTGATTTTCATTTTGTACAGCTTCAATTAGTTTCTTAATTTCATTGTCTCTGTTTTTGAACCAATCAACAGACCAAATACGATAAATCTTCCACCCTAGCTTTTCTAAAACTTCTTGCTTTAGTCTATCTCTATCTCTTGCTGATTTTGAAGAATGGTATGTTGCTCCATCACATTCTATACCTAAAATATATTCATTTGGGTTTGATTTTGAAACAACAGCTAAATCTATAAAATATCCTGCTACTCCCACTTGCGGAACAACAGTATAGCCACAATTGAAAAGAAGATTATTAACTGAGATTTCAAATTCTGAATCAAAATCCCTTTGAGTATTTGTAAGAGTACCACTCATCGTACCAGTTTCGATATAAGTCAAAAATGCTTTTAATGCAATAACGCCACGTGAACTTGAAGAACTAATAATAATATCGCTACTAAGCATTGAAGTAAATACTTCCATTTTTTGTTTTGCTCGTGTAAATAAAACGTTAAGTCTTCGCCAACCAACATCAGAATTAATGGGTCCAAAGCGTTGATAAACTTTGTGTGTTTCTTTATCTTTCCCAAATGTTGTAGAAATACAAATTACATCTCGTTCATCTCCTTGTAAATTTTCCAAATTCTTTATAAAAAATGGTTCATTGGTTTTATCCCATTTTGTTATAAAATTTGAAATAATTGTAGAGCTTTTTTCTCTCTCATCCATAATGCTTTGGATAAGATCTCGCTGTTCAGTATTAAATGTTCCTACTCCAATTGATCTATCAGGGTATTGTCTCATTTGTTTTTCCAAAAATTCAACAATATATTTTGCTTCAAGCTTGTTTTTCCTGTCCTGATATTGAGCTTCTTTTATATAATGATATTTAACTCCTAGTTCATCATTGCTAGCTTTAGTTGGGGATGGAAATACAATTAAGTTTGAATCGTAAAATTGCTTATTTGAAAAATCTATTAAGGTTTCGTGTTGAGACCTATAGTGCCATTTTAGTTGTCTTACTGGTTGATATAAATTTAAACAAAAATCTAAAATAGATTCACTTTCACTAATCACACTTTCATTATCATCACTAGATTTGTCGAGTGAATCAAAAAAGGAAGTAGGTGGTAACTGTTTAGGGTCGCCTACAATAACAATTTGTTTGACTCTTGCAATAGTACCAATTGCTTCTTCAGGCTTCAGTTGTGAAGCTTCATCTATCACAAGTACATCAAAATTAACTTCATTAGGTGGTAAATACTGAGATACAGATAATGGACTCATCATAAAACATGGTTTTAATCCTTTTAAAGCAGCCCCCGCTCTTTTTACAAGTTGCCGAATTGGGATATGTTTTTTCTTTTTTTTGATTTCATGTAAGATCAAATTTAGCTGGCTGAGTTCTTTTATGGTACCTCCTCTATATCCATGAGGTACATCATTCTTAGTAGCAAGAAAAGCTACTTGTTCTCTATTCTTTTCAATTAATTGAAGATCTAATACTTTAAATTTTTGTATCACTTGTTCATGAGACAATCTACTAAAAGTATTCATTTCAGGGTACTTCCGAAATATTGCCTTAGTAAGGGTATGAAAAAAATTATAGTGTAATGCTGGAATTAATAGCGTATGCGGCAATTCATTATGTTCAAATTTATACACTATGGGAGCCAAGCCTAAATCAATTAGTGATTTGGTGATATTTTGAAATTCACTCCAAATAGATAGCATATTTTTGTGATTATGAGCTTCTTGGAGTTTTACAACGCATTGAGATATTGAAAGCGGTTTATCCCCAAGGAAAGATATATCCATTGTTCCATAACATTCATTTTTATTTTTATATTCAATAAATTTTTTAATGCTTTTATGAATTTCTATCAAGGCACTAAGACTTTTTTTATAATCATCGAATAAACAATCTTTTAATTCTTGTGGCAAACTTGATTTTATAATGTATCCATGTAACTCCAGTACTTTTTCAATGGCATAATTGGATTCCATGGTTATACCTAAAGGATATTCTGATACTTTGTTAAGCCGATTAATAATAGCATTAAGTTGTGTTGTGCATTCAATTATATTTTGAGCATTTAGCATAAGATCATTAAATCCCAAAAAGAATAATGATGCATGAGTATAGAATTCTTCAATATCAATTTGATTAATATCATTCATAGTAAAATTATTAAGTAACTTTTCATTAGGATCACAATTTTTGTTAAACTCTTTAATAGTTTGTTCAATATTTTCATCAAATGCTTCAATATTTTTGAGCAATTCAAAAATATTAATATTGTCTTTAGATACATAGAGTTTTTTAGTATTACGTTGTCCATAGATGCTATATGATTGCTCAATATTATTTTCTATTTCGTATATAGTCTCTTTTAAAGATTCATGAACTTGAATTAACGTATCATAAATATATTCATCTCCATGGAGTAAAACTGTCTGTAAATCACTATTTTTAATCTCTTTTCGAATCCTTGATGCCCAATGATGGAGTGTTTCAATATCCTTCCAATGTGTATTTTCACCTTGAAATAGCTGTTTGAAAGAGGTTTTATATAATGTATTGTTATTGTATCGTTCTTGTTTACTTTGATAGTGTTTAATCTTTTGAAGGTACTCAATCCATAATGTTTTATTACTCGGTAGGTCTATTTTAAGCAATGAAGATAGAACAGATTTAGCATTCTTAAAATCTTTTGATAAAAAGTTAAAAAATGAGTCTTTTTTCTCTTGAAGAATTTTTTCTAAATCCATAATTTGATCAATAGTTTTTAACTCTATAGCCTCAATTTTACAAAATAGTGCAAGTTCTTCTTTCTGAGCTTTAATTGCTTGAAACTCTTGTATCGCTTGAGTTAATAGATTTTCAAAGTGCATTCCACCATATTCAATTGTTAAATAAATATAAATACTTTTATCAACAGAATTTAGACTGGCTATGGCTTGAAGTAGAACTTTAAGATAGTCAATATCTCCATTAGCAGGTATATTTGTCTCTTTATTCAATGTTTTAATATTATGTGCCGCACGGAGTAGTGATTTTTTGAAACTTGCATTAAATTGACTATAAGTGTATAAATTTCTTATATCCTCCAATAAATGATGTGTGGTATTTTCCAGCTTTGTGTATAACTGTAAATAATCATGAAAAGAATTTTTATTCTGACAGACAACCTTGATTAATGAATGAAAATCATTGGTCTCTGGTATATTTTGCATGAAACTATTAATACTATAAATATGTGAATACTCATCTTCAAGTTCTACTGGTAAAAATCTTAGGTTTCTATCCACTTCGCTTAATGTTTGGCACATTAATGAAAGGTTTTGCATAAAATCATCAATATCAATAAATTTTAAATCATGAGTTTTAAACCCTTTCCAATAGCATTCTTCAAAATTATAGTTACTGGTGATTTGAGAATATGCTTCAAGTTTTTTGAGCATTAATTCAAATGTCTCATTTGAATGCTCATCAATTCCTTCAATAGTAAAAGAAAGATGCTTCGAAATATGGGAATTCTTTTCAATAATCCACAAAATGTCATATATTGTTTTTTTAAAACTTCCAAATTCTCGATAAATTAAATCACTATAATTTTGTAATATTGTTTTTGTGTAATTAATATCATTAATAATAGTTTCTAGTGTTTTTATATCTGGATAAAATGCTTCTAATCTTTGTTCTATACTTTTAAGAATAACACTCTTTTGAGATTTATGACTATGAAGCTCTAAACAAAAATCCGATAATCCAACGTGATTCAAACGCTTATGCACCACTTCTAATGCAGCAAGTTTTTCAGAAACAAATAAAACTGACTTGCCTTTTGAAATCAGCCCTGCAATCATATTCGCAATTGTTTGTGATTTCCCAGTACCGGGAGGACCTTCAATAATAACATTTTTTCCTGCTAATACATCAATAATAGCACTATGCTGAGAACTATCAGCATCCATAACCAATGGTATAGTATTGGCATCTTCATGCTTATCTATTTCATAATCTGCAGCAAAAGTTGAATCAAATGCCATTTCTCGACCAATAAAAATATCTTGCAATATCGAATTATTGATTAATGCATTATCATTTAGCCAATTTTCTTCTTTGAGATCTTGATACATTAAAATTTTTCCAAAATGTAGGAAATCTAGAAAAATTTCATGCTTAATGATCCAATTTGGCTGATTTGAAATAACATCGTTTACTTGATTAATGTATTCATCATAATTTTGCTCTTCATTTAATTCAGGGAAAATAATTCCATAATCATTTGAAAGTTTTTCAGCAAGTGAATGATTAGTATCGATTCCTTCTTGAGAATATTCGATTGAAAAAATATAACGATTAGAACTTTTTGATTTGGTAAGCGTTATAGGAATACTGACCAGTGGAGATTTATTGTATTCTTGTGAATTTTTTGCTTCATTCCAGTGTAAAAATCCCAAAGAAAGGTATAGCATATTTGAGCCAGTTTCTTCAATAATACTACGTGCATTTCTTTCTATACTGGTTAATACTTTTTCCATTTCACTTGGATAATGTAGCGTTTGTAATTCGTCATCTAGATGCTTTTTCTCAAGTAATTCATCTTGTAGATTTAGTCTAGGTAATTCTTTTGAAATATCTAAATTTAACTCTTGTGCCCGCTCTTCTGGTGTTAAAAGTTTTTGATCATATAGCTCTTTGATGGTAAAATCAATTTTATTGATTTGTTCTTGAAACTCTTGAATCTGATACAAATATTTTTCAAAATGCTCAGAATTTTTTAAATTATCGATGGCTATTTCCAGTGTTCTTTTTTCATTTTTGAGCTTTTCAATTTCATTAAAATCTATGACTGGTTCTGGAATAAATTTGAATTTGAATTTTTTTTCATCTTTAACGAGGTGCTGAAAAATAAAGTCTGGAGATTCATCTATTATACGAAGATTTCTAGATTTTTGAGGATTACGATAGTTGATGAGTTTATTTCTTCTGGAAGTATCTATAAGCTTTGCTTTTAGCTCCTCTAATCCATTCTTAAAGACTCTTTTATCATCTGGATTTAATACATTATTAATACTTCTACTCATATATTACCTTCAATGCTAAGAATTTTTAATCTAAACTATCAAATATTGGTATATTATAGGAGTATAATTGTTATGTTTTTGTTAAATGATACGTAGAATATTTATTAAATAAAATCTTAATATGTAAAGACAAAAAGAATTTAAAAAATGGAGAAAGGCAACTTAAAATGACCAACGATACACCAACATCCAATATCTTAATTTACCAAAGCGAAGAGGGTAAAACGAAAATAGAAACAAGACTTGAAAATGAAACGGTTTGGCTTACAATTGACCAAATGGCGGAGCTTTTTCAAAAAAGTCGTTCTACTATTAATGAACATATTTTAAATATTTACGAAGAGGGTGAGTTAGAAAAAGAAGTGAGTATGAGAAAAATCGGAAATTCCGATTTTTCTACCAAACCGACCCATTTTTACAACCTTGATGTCATTATCTCCGTTGGCTATCGTGTGAAATCATTGCAAGGTACAAAGTTTCGTCAGTGGGCAACGGCGAGGCTCAAAGAGTACATCGTCAAAGGCTTTACGATGAACGATGAGTTACTCAAACTTGCAGGTGGTGGAAACTACTTTGAAGAGCTTTTAGCGCGCATTCGTGACATACGAAGCAGTGAGAAGATTTTTTGGCGTAAGGTGCTTGATATTTATGCTACGAGCATAGACTATGATGCAAAGGCGGAACAAAGCATCCTCTTTTTTCAAACAGTACAAAATAAAATGCACTGGGCAGTTCATGGCAACACAGCGGCTGAACTTGTCTATGAAAGGGCAGATAGCGCAAAGCCGTATATGGGGCTTACCAATTTTAAAGGCACTCATCCAACGAGGCAAGAAATCGGTGTCGCCAAAAATTATCTGAATGAAGATGAACTCAACCTTTTAAATCGTATGGTAACAGCGTACATCGAACTGGCTGAAATCCAAGCGATGAGTAAAACGCCTATGTATATGAGCGATTGGATAGCAAGATTGGATGATTTTTTGAAGATGACAGGTAAAGATATACTAGAACATGCGGGAAAAATTAGCCATGATAGAGCTATTCAAAAAGCATACGATGAATATGAAAAATACAAAGAAAAAACCAACAATGAACTCTCACGTGTCGAGCAAGATTTTATAGAGTATATTGATACAACGGCGAAGATGCTTAAAAAAGCCAAGTCATAATGCGTTAAAAGTATTTTACATGTAAAGCCAAAAGACTTTACATGTAAAAAATTATTTGGGTCTCTTATCTAAAACTCTCACCGCTTTTCCCTCGCTTCGTTGAAGTGATTTGGGTGCGACAAGTTTAACTTCGACGTTGATGTAGAGGTTATTTAAAAGGGCGTGTTGTAGCTCTTTTTTGAGGTTTCCGAGGTAACTCACATCATCGCTGATGAGATGTTCATCGAGTTCCACATCGATTTCGAGTTTATCGAGGTAGCCTTTTTTGTCGGCGATGATTTGGTAGTTGAGCGTGATGCCTTCTTGTTTGGAAAGCACGTGTTCGATTTGCGATGGAAAGACGTTGACACCGTTGATGAGAAGCATATCGTCACTTCGCCCTACGATGCTTTCAATGCGTCCGATGGTTCTGCCACAACGGCATGGAATGCGTGTAAGAGAGGTAATGTCGCCCGTTCGGTAGCGAATGATGGGCAAGCCTTGTTTGGTGAGCGTCGTGATGACAAGCTCGCCACGTGTGCCCTCTGGTAAAACTTCGCCTGATTTTGGGTCTATGATCTCAGGGTAGAAATGGTCTTCATGAATGTGCAATAGGTTTGAGTGTTTGCAGTTACACGCCACGCCCGGTCCGATGATCTCGGAGAGTCCGTAAATCTCGTGGTAGTCGATGCCCCAGATGTGCGCTATCTCGTTTTTAAGCCCTTCACTCGTTGGCTCTGCACCAAAAAATCCTACTCTAAGTTTAAAGTCTTTGGCGATGTCGTAGCCCTCTGCCTTCGCCACTTCTGCCATATGAAGCGCAAAAGAGGGCGTTGCGGTTAGAACCGTTGCGCCAAAATCTTTAAGCAATAATAATTGGCGAGAAGTAAAGCCTGTGGAGCTTGGGATGACGGCGATTTTCATGCGCTCTGCTGCGTTATGAAAGCCTAGTCCTCCTGTGAAAAGTCCATAACCATGGGAATTTTGCATGATGTCTTGACACGTCACGCCACCCATGGTAAACGCTCGTCCCATCACTTCTGCCCAGATGTCCATATCGTGTTCGGTATAGCCAACAACAGTGGGTTTACCTGTCGTGCCACTGGAGCTGTGAATACGCACGATTTGGTCCATATCGACTGAGAACATACCAAAAGGGTAGTTGTCACGAAGGTCGTGTTTTTTGGTAAAAGGAAGCTTCGCTATATCTTCAAGGGTTTTAATATCTTGTGGTAAAACACCATGTTCATCAAACTTTTTTTTGTAAAATGGCACTAGATGATAGACACGAAGGAGCGTCTCTTTTAGGTGTTTAAGTTGCCATTCTTGTAGTTCATCTTTACAAAGGCTTTCGTTTTTACTAAAGGTCATAGTTTTGCCTTACATGTAAAAGTGTTTGGCTTGAACAATCTCAATATTTTGAGCTTGAAGTGCCACAATCGCATCATCAAAACGCTCTTTATCAACACTAAAAATAAAAATACCCGTACTTGCTTCATAAAAACTGTAGGTATAAAGGATATTGATATTTGCGTTTGAAAGGGTGCTAACGGCTTTATCAAAACTTCCCACAACATCTTCAATCTTTACACCAAAAACATCGGTAAAACGGACACTAAAGCCTTCATCTTCTAAAATAGCTTTGGCTTTTTCGGGGTTATCAACAATCGTTCGCACCAAACCAAAATCGGTTGAATCTGCCAATAAGATTGATTTGATTGAGATGCCATTTTTTGAAAGTGCGTGGGTAAAATCGCTTAGTTCACCTGCTTTGTTTTCTAAAAAAACGGATAATTGTTTAATATTGTATTTCATTATAAACTCCTTTTATCAATAACACGAACAGCTTTACCAACACTACGTTCAATACTTCTTGGCTCAACCAACTTAATATCAGCATTGATGTAAAGGTTGTTGAGTAGTTCGTGTTGTATTTTTTTCTTTAAACCTTCCAATGCACCGATACTATCAAGTGGCATATCTTCAGTAACTTCAACCATAATTTCGAGTTTATCAAGGTAGCCTTTTTTATCGGCAATGATTTGATAATTAAGCGTGATGCCTTCGATGTTGGAGAGGACGTGTTCCACTTGCGATGGGAAAACGTTGACACCATTGACTATGAGCATGTCATCGACTCTTCCCATGACGCTTTTCATGCGTACATGGGTTCGCCCACACTTGCACGGGGTGCGATCAAGTGACGTGATGTCACCTGTTCGGTATCGTAAAATAGGAAAGGCTTGTTTTGTAAGGCTGGTAATCACCAATTCGCCTTTTTCGCCATAAGGTAAGACTTCAAGCGTTTTTGGGTCAATAATCTCAGGATAAAAATGGTCTTCAAACACATGCAAATCTTTACTCTCATAACAGTTGCTGGAAACGCCCGGTCCTATAATCTCAGAGAGCCCGTAAATCTCACAATAGTGTATGCCCCAAACACGAGCCACTTCTTCTTTGAGACCAAGACTGGTTGGCTCTGCACCGAAGATACCACATTTGAGTTGAAAATCTTTTTGGATGTCATAACCCTCTGCCAAAGCAGTTTCGGCCATATGCAAAGCAAACGAAGGGGTAGAGGTAAGGACGGTTGCTCCAAAATCTTTCATGAGCATCAATTGGCGCGAGGTAAAACCACCTGAACTTGGCACGACCGTAGCGCCGACGGTTTCCGCACCATAATGAAGCCCAAGTCCACCCGTAAATAGACCATAACCATAGGCATTATGTGCGGTATCTGAAGATGTAACGCCTGCCATTGTGTAAACACGTGCAACTACTTCATTCCACATATCCAAATCCGCTTTTGTGTAACCAACAACGGTTGGTTTTCCTGTCGTTCCACTGGAGCTGTGAATGCGTACAACAGCATCTTGTTTCACCGCAAAAAGTCCAAAAGGGTAGTTATCACGTAGGTCTTGTTTTTTAGTAAAAGGAAGTTTTGAGACATCATCTATGGAGTTTATATCCTCAGGTGTAATGCCCAATTCTTTAAATTTTTGTTGGTAAAAGGGAACATTGGCATAAATACGAGCAACCGTTTCTTTTAATCGTAAAGTTTGAAGTTTGGAAAGCTCTACACGTGAGAGTGTCTCATCCGTATTCCAAATCATGCAATACTCCTTGAATCATTGACTCCAAGGTGCAATACCGCAATATTTTTTTCTGCCACTTTAGGATTCATTTGGGTAATCGCTTGTTCAATTTGTTCCAATGAAAAAGGAAAATGAGCATCTTTAGCGATACAAACGCCTAGCATATAAACGTTAAGCGCTTCGATTGGAAATTCTTTATTCTTTGCTTTTGAAAAAGCATCAATTGAAAAGGTTTTAAAAGCAAGTTTTGGAAACTGTTGGTTTGCATTGACAATGATAGTGCTATTTTCAGTTTTAAGGTATTGGATATTGCGTAACGCTTCATTGCCTTCTAAGGCAATCAGTAAATCCGCTTGTCCTTCATCAATCGCTGGGGCATAAAAATCGCCGATTTTAACATAACACGAAACAGAACCACCACGTTGACTCATACCGTGGTTTTCTGTTCCTAGACATTTTTGATTGGCTAGGGCTGAAGCAATACTTAACACTTTGACTAAAAAAACAGCTCCTTGACCGCCGATACCTGCAATTACAATTTGGTATTTCATGCTATTTCTCCTCTTTTTTAACAAAAGCATCCGTTGGACAAACGACATCCAAACAGGATGAGCAGCCTGCACATAAAAATGGGTCTATTTCCATTTTACCCGCATCATTGTAGTGCATAGGAGGGCATTTATACGTTGTAATACACGAATCACAAGCGACACATTTATCTTCATCAACAGCAACAAATGCATTTCCAAGTCGGCCTTCAACCAGCTCTTTATCCAGCACACAAAACTCCCTTACCACTGCAACGACAGGAGCAGTGGTCGTTTCATAAGCACTTTTTAAAGACTTTATAAAATCAACGGTTTTATTCAAATCTTGCTCAAAGATGTATTCATGGCACGCTACGCCACAGCCTTCAACGATACGTTTAATATCAACTTGTCCAGGATTTGTGCGTTCCGGTGTTGTTTGACGACCTGTCATCGCGGTGGTAGAATTATCTAAAATGACTAAGACAAATTTGTGATTTTGATAAACAGCGTTAATGAGTGGTGCAACGCCTGAATGGGTAAACGTACTATCACCAATGGTTGCAATAACTGCCTTGTCTGGATCGGAGAGTGAAAATCCACTTGCCATGGAGATGCTAGCCCCCATGCATAAAATCGTATCAATAGCACCTTGATTAAGCCCAAGTGTGTAGCAACCGATGTCTGAGGTATAGATGGACTTTTTCTTCTTAAAGACTTTAGTAATGGCATAGTGCACATCTCGATGTGGGCAACCTGGGCACATGTTCGGTGGACGTTTTGGAAGTTCTTCAGTATATTTTTCACTTTTATAAGTTGCAAGAGGCGCTATAATGCCAACTTTTGCGAAAGCACTTACAACTTTATCTTTAGAAAATTCATCAATCTCATGAAGATGTTTGGTCAATTTTCCGTAGAGTTTTGGTGAACTTAATTGTTCTTCAATGCACGGATGTGATTCTTCAAAAACGATGACTTTATCGTAGTTTTCAAAGAGCTGTTCAATCTGTTCTTTAGGAAGCGGATAAGGCATATCAAGTTTAAGGACATCTGCTTTTAGAGCTAATTCTTCAATGGCTTCTCTAACATAACCATCACCTGTTCCACTGGTAAGACAAAGAATATTATTGTTTTGAAGTAATTTGACTTTTGGCTCAATTAAATGTGTCCAATTCCATGCTTTGATGTGTTCAAGACGCTCAAATTGCTCGACCCCTTGTCTAAATCTCCCCGCTGGTGGAACAGCAGCCCAACGAGGGATGTTGCGCTCAAAATTGCCTTTTAAAGGCTCTATTTGTAATGCGTCATCAACTTCACATATCTCTCTGGCATGGCTAACACGCATTACAGGGCGTAGCATAACCACAGATTCAAAATGATGGGAAATCTCAGCGCCAAGTTTAACCATATCGTAAGCTTCTTGAGGCGTTGCGGGATCAAGTACAGGAATACGTGCGAATTTTGCAAACGAGCGACTATCTTGTTCGGTTTGTGAAGAGTAAAAACCAGGGTCATCACAAGAGATGAGTAGCATAGCACCTTTAAGGCCGATATATGACGCACTCATCAGTGCATCACTGGCCACGTTTAAGCCAACTTGCTTCATGGTGGCACATGTACGTTTACCTGAAATAGCACCTGCATAAGCCACTTCAAAGCCAACTTTTTCATTGGTTGCCCATTGTGCATAAGCATTTAGTTTCAATTTATCTCTAAATTTTTGAAAGTTTCCTAAAATTTCACTTGATGGTGTACCCGGATAACCTGATACCATATCAACACCTGCATGTATAAGTCCAAGTGCGATGGCATCATTTCCCATAAGGATTTGTTTCATAAGTCATATACTCCAATGCCCATTTAGTATTAATGCGTTAAAGCGTAGTTAAAAAATCATTACAAAGCGCTTATTTTCCTAAAATAAAGCTTTAGAGAGTCTATAAACTTTAAAAATTTAGATAGATATGAGAAGAAAAGAAACATACAGCGTTATTGTCTAAAAAATTCTCTTTAAATTTAAATTTGCATCAAATCTTAAGTTATAATGCAACATTTTAAGAAAAAGGTAATATATGGGAATGTTTGAAAATATCATCATTATTGTTTATCTTGCCTTGTTAGGTTACCTAGGTTTTGTAGGGTATAAGCAGACGAAAACATCAACGGATTATTTGATTGCAGGGCGCGATACTCATCCTTTTGTGATGGCTATGAGTTATGGTGCAACCTTTATTTCAACGGCAGCCATTGTTGGTTTTGGGGGTGTGGCGGCATGGCTTGGGAATTCTATTTTGTGGTTAGCAGGAGCGAATATTTTTATCGGAATTTTTATCGCTTTTGTTTTTTTAGGTAATCCGACACGTAAAATGGGGTTGAAGCTTAATGCTCATACTTTTCCCGAATTTTTAGGTAAACGCTATCGCTCAAAAGCAATACAAGTGTGTGGTGGACTATTGATTATACTCTTTATGCCACTGTATGCTTCTGCTGTTTTGATTGGGGGTACACAGTTTATTGTTGCCTATTTTCATACGGATTATCATATGGCATTGTTGGTTTTTTCCATCATTATCACAGGGTATGTTCTAGCAGGAGGACTTAAGGGCGTCATGCTGACGGATGCGCTTCAAGGGGTTATTATGTTTGTGGCTATGGCATTGCTACTGGTCATGACTTTTTGGGCTTTAGGGGGTGTTGAGAGTGCTTTTTCAAAGTTTGATACCGTGTGGGATCAAACGGTTGCTTCTTTAGTGAATAGTAATTTAAAAGAGCTCAAGCCTGGAAGTGCAGATTTTTTGATGAAACTTTCAATGAATTGGGGCTTTCAAGGATGGAATAAAATGCCTATCTTCCTCTCAGAAGGATGGTTGTTTATGGTGACGACTATTACTATGGGTGTAGGTATTGGTGTATTGGCTCAGCCACAACTGGTTGTACGCTTCATGACAGTTAAAAGTAAAAATGAGATCAATCGAGCGGTGTTAATTGGGGGAATTTTTATTTTCATTACGATGGGTGTTGCTTATGTCATTGGGGCATTGACTAATGTGTGGTATTTTGAGTTTAATGATGGTAAAAATGCTCTTCAAAGTGCTGGCAGCATCGGTAAAATCATTCCACACTTTATTACGGCATCAATGCCAAAATGGTTTTCTTTTGTGTTTTTATTTGCATTAATATCCGCAGCGATGAGTACACTTTCAAGTCAATTTCATACGATGGGTACAGCTTTTGGGCGGGATGTTTTTGAACAAATCAGTACAAAACAGCACAATTCTATGCTTGTAACACGGGCTGGTGTTATTTTGATGATTGTAATCTCTGTCTCTTTAGCCTATATTTTTGATGACCAACCTGCCATCATAGCACGCAGTACAGCTGTCTTTTTTGCGCTGTGTGCCAGTATGTTTTTACCAAGCTATATTGGGGCGTTATTTTGGAAGCGCATGAGTGCAAAAGGGGCAATTGCCTCAATGATTGTGGGAGCTATTGCTTCTAGTTTTTGGTTGTTGTTTGTTCATTTTCAAGAGGCGAAAGCATTAGGCGTCTGTAAGTTTGTGTTTGGCACCAACTCACTATTGAGTGGAAAAATCATCTTTGTTGATGCTTTAGTCATCGCATTACCTCTTTCAGCCATAGCGGCTATCGTTGTATCCTTAGCAACCAAGCCAGAAGATGATAAACACATAGCCTTATGTTTTAACGAATAAACTTCAGTGCCACAGCGGCTAGCGTAGGCTTTTGAGCTTTGCTTGAAAGCTGTTGTAAAAATAAAAAAAGGAGAGATAATGGGTTCATTTGATTTAGGAGTCGGTTTAGCGTTTTGGTTGATGTGCGCTAGTGCATTATTGTGCGTGGCTTATGGACTTATCTATTGGAATAAAGATAAGGAAGAAAAAGCCTTGGATACCTCTTCATGGGAGAGTGATGAAGCTAAAATAAATGAGGAGTTATAATGAGTATTTTTGAAAATATCATCATAATTTTATATTTAGCAACACTGGGTTATCTTGGTTTTATTGGGTATAAACAGACAAAAAATTCTGCTGATTATATGATTGCTGGAGGCAATACGCATCCTTTTGTTATGGCATTAAGTTATGGTGCGACTTTTATATCAACCGCTGCTATCGTAGGCTTTGGTGGTGTGGCAGCATGGCTAGGTAACTCCTTGCTTTGGCTTACATTTTGTAATATCTTTGTAGGTGTGTTTATAGCATTTGTTTTTTTAGGTAATCCTACACGTAAAATGGGGATACGCTTAAATGCACATACATTTCCTGAGCTCTTAGGTAAACGTTTTAATTCAAAATTTATTCAAATCTTTGGTGGTATTTTAATCGCATGTTTTATGCCACTCTATGCTTCCGCTGTTTTGATTGGGGGAACGCAGTTTTTAGTGGCTTATTTTCACACAGATTATCATATGGCTTTATTGGTTTTTTCCATTATCATTACGGGCTATGTATTAGCAGGTGGACTTAAAGGAGTAATGCTGACAGACGCATTGCAAGGAACTATTATGTTTATAGCTATGATTGTTTTATTGATTATGGTGTTTAGCGCTGTTGGTGGCATTGATGCAGGTTTTTCTAAGTTAGATATGGTTTGGGATAAAACGGTTGCAACACTATCTACTGTAAGCATGAAAGAACTCAAACCAGGTAGTGCAGATTTTATGATGAAACTCTCAACAGCATGGGGTTTTCAAGGATGGAACAAAATGCCACAATTTTTCTCAGAGGGATGGTTGTTTGTAATTACAACTATTACAATGGGTGTTGGTATCGGTGTTCTAGCTCAACCTCAATTGGTAGTGCGTTTTATGACAGTTAAGAGTAAAAATGAGTTGAATCGGGCTGTTTTGATTGGTGGTATTTTTATCATTGCCATGACAGGTATTGTATTTATGGTTGGTTCACTCAGTAATGTTTGGTATTTTGAGTTTAATAATGGAAAAAATGCATTACAAAGTGCAGGGGGAGTAGGGCAGGTCATTCCTCATTTTATCAATTTAGCTATGCCAAAGTGGTTTGCTTTTATCTTCTTATTTGCACTTATCTCAGCTGCTATGAGTACACTTTCCAGTCAATTCCATACGATGGGTACAGCCATTGGTAGAGATATTTTTGAGCAAATTGGAAGCAAAAAATACAATTCTATTCTTGTAACTCGCATAGGTGTTGTCTTGATGATTATAGTATCAGTTACTTTGGCTTATTTCTTTGACAAACAACCAGCTATTATTGCGAGAAGTACATCCATCTTTTTTGCACTCTGTGCTAGTATCTTTTTACCTACCTATTTTGGTGGCCTTTTTTGGAAGCGTATGACACGCAAAGGTGCCATAGCATCAATGATCGTGGGAACTGTTGTCACGACATTTTGGCTTTTGTTTGTACACTTTCAAGAAGCAAAGCAGTTAGGAATGTGTAAGTTACTCTTTGGTACGAATTCACTATTAACTGGTAAAATTATTTTTGTAGATGCGATGCTCATTGCGCTTCCACTTTCAATTGCAACCGCAATTATTGTCTCTTTAATGAGTAAACCTGAAGAAGAGAGTTTAATTCAAAAGTGTTTTGAGGATTAAAATAATGTAATGTGGCACCTTTGATAAGGTGTCACAATGCTAAAAGCTTGAATTGTAGTGTTGATTTTCAGAAGAAGATAACAAAAATTCTTTAGTCTGTTTAATCATTTGCATGATTTTTGCTGTTTTCGCTTTTTCGTTATCAACTAAAATAATAGCCTCTTGAACGAGTGCTAAAACGTATTGGGCTGTCTCGATATCAGTAAAGGTCGGTACATCTTGTATAAGTTTTCCTATTTGCTCATAATTTTCTTCAATAATGGCAATTTGGAAGTTATCAATCCATGACATAGTCTGTTTCATCTTTCCAAACTTGTAGCAACTCTTTTGTAACGTTAAGAACTTCGTCAAGTTTAGCACTATTATTGGTTAAATTTGCCTCTGCAAGAAGCTTGATTTGTTGAATGTATAAACCACTCAAGTAATAAGCTATTTGCCCACCATCATAATTGAGTGAGTTAATAAGCTCTGAAAAAATTGCAGTAGTACGATTAATCCAATAGGTTTTTTTCTCAACATTACCATCTTCCATTGAACGTTTTGCCAGTGAAACAAACTTTAAAATGCCTTCATAGAGCATTTTTATGAGTTTTTCAGATGATTCAATAGAGACGTTATTATGTGAATAAGCAGAGTATGCTAAATTTGATTGCATTTAAATTCCTTTTTGTTAATTTCCATTAATTGATTGATTAATCATTAATGAAAGAGAGCTAAATTGATTGTTTAATTTACTAATAATACTGTCGTATGCAGCAAACTTTGCTGATAAAATATTATATTTACTATCAAGCCTTGCTGTTGTATCCGTTTTATTTTTAGCTAGCGCTGTTGCTTCTGTTGTCAGATTGGTTTGGTACAGTGTAAAAATACTGTCAGTACCTGTAATATAGGAGGCTAACATATTATTAAAATCAGTAAAAAAACCATCACGTGATGTACTTTGACCAGATTTTGAACTAGCTGTAAAACCAATAGATGCCAATTTTGTACTGTCACCTGTAATAGCAATATCATATCCATCATTACTTTTGAGTACAATGGTATTATTGTTTCCTAAGGTAGCTTGGACTCCTGTAATTCCAGCATTATTGATAGCTTGTTGAAGTGCTAAGGCATTACTAAGTGCATCTCCACCAACAGTATCAAAAATAATATTAACACCATTTATTGCGAAATCTCCACTCGCAAAGTTTAAAGCATCACTGGTCATTGATGTACCCGTAAATGTTGTGGCATTAATCGTTGTAGAGCCTCTAAAAAAATCTTCAACATCTTTTACGTCACCAGAAGTTTTAGTATCAAAGACAGTTGAATCAAATTCGAGTATACCTGAGCTATTGAGTGAAATACCATAGTCCATGAGGCTTCGTCCAAATTCATCTGTAGATAGTATCTGTTTTCGTAACTGATTGCTAAGAGACTTAACTTGACTAACGCTTTGAAAGGTACCAGCAACTTTTGTATCAGTATCATATTTAGTTGACTCATTCAGATTAGAAACAAGAGAATTATAAGCTGAAACAAGCGATGTTAAATTTGTTTTAATACCACTCAAATCTTGTTTTACCGAAATATTTGTTAGTGTTGATGCTTCAGTTTGTTTCTCATTTAACGTGAGAGTAAGGCCTGATATAAGATCGCTAACGGTATTGGTAGAACGTGTAATTGTGACACCATTAAACGTAAATGAGGCATCAGATGCTGTTTGCAAATGATTATTATTTGTCTCAAGGCTCGTAGCGTCTAATCCAAGATTTTTTAATGCAGCATTTGATGTTGATGAAAAAGAGATAGTATTGTCAGCACCTGTATCTGTTGCTTTAATAATTAATTTATAAGGATTGCTACCCCCTACATTTAAAATAGATGCAGTGGCTTTTCCTTCAGTTTTATCATTTATTTTATCTTTTAATTCTGCTAGAGTTGTGCCAACTGTCATATCAAGATCATAGGTTTTATCACCAATAGTAATAGAAAGCGTATAGGTACTAGGTACTGTATCAAGGACTTCTGCTTGTTGTGTAGCTGAGACACTTAGATCAGTTACATTGGTATCGGGCGTTATACTTGTAAATGTTAAAGATGTGCCAGAAACAGCGCCTGAGTCGAAATCTGTAAGTGTTCCTGACCAAGTTCCATTGGTGACAGCATTGCCACTGGTTGCACCTGAGGTAAGATTGGCAAATGCAGCAAGTGCTTCAGCTTGTGTAATTGTTCCAGTAGCAGTAAGTGTTAAGCCACCAATCGTAAGGGTATCGCCTAGTGACATATTGGCTGAATCGAATGAAAGTGTTGAAGATTCTGTTGTACCAAGAGAACCATCAGTGGTAGCGACAGCTGGAGCTACTACCGTGCCAGCAGGTGTCGTTGTTGTTGCATTTGAAAAAGTTGATGTTTCAAGTGCAAAGCTTGTAGTTTGATAAATATCACGTTGTGCAAGGTTATTGACATGGACACTAAAATCTTGAACAGATGTACCTGCTGCTGCCGTAACGGAAACAGCTGTATTGGATGTGGTAGCTGTTCTTTGTAGGTAACTTAGCTCATCAGCTAAAGAGCTTGTAGAGGACTTTAATGTAGCTGTTAACGTTGTTAAAATTGATAAGTCACTTTGTCTTGATGAATTTGTAGTTATTTTCGCTTCAATAGGTTTAATTTCAGCCGATTCATCGACTGCTCTTAATTGATCCAAAACATCAGCAGATAATACGCCACTACTACCAAGGCCTAAAGAACTTATAGAACTAGCCATTGTCTATCCTTTTTTATCAAAAATCATACCTACAATTTCTTTCATTTTTTCAGCCAAACTCATCGCTTCTTCAGTAGGAATTTTACGAATCATTTTACCTGTACTTCGCTCAATGACACTTACAAACATAGTATCAATTTTGTCATTAAACCCAAATGTCACATTGGTGTCAAGTGATTCCATTTGTTGATTGAGTTCTTTGACGGTATTATTCAGTTTTTCTGAAATATTGTTTTGGTCGTGTTGGCTGTCTTTGACACTTTTTGTAATTTCATTTGACTGCTCAACTTGACGTATAGGGGCTTGTGGATGAACCTTCGGGGCTGTAGCAGTTTCGACTTGTTTACTGGTCGTGCTAAATATATCCATCATATTCTCCTTACTTTTTTTATTTTCTAGAAACCACATCGGCATAAGATAAATTTTGTTTAACTATTAAGATTTTCTGTGTTACTATTTCGTTAATACATTATAAAAGGTTATGAATGAAAATAGCTTTAGTTTGCCAATCTTTATTGCTTAGTCGAGCATTAAAAAGCTTTTTAGGAGACAATGTTGTTCCTTATAAAAAGTCTGATTTTGTGATTAGCGATAAAAAAATTGAGCTTGATAAGCCTATATTTTTTGTATCTTCAATAGAAGGTGATCTTCTCATCCCTTTTTCAAAATCTTCTTTAATGATCGAGCTTGATAAATTCTGGCAACGTTTAAATGCATTACCAACATCAGAAAACTACACTCTTCATCCTAATATTTTATTGGAAGAAAAAATTACTGAATTAACAGAAAATTTTCGTAAAGATCTCATTAAAACAATCAGAGATTACTGTGGCTCATAAAGCTTTATTTACAAGTATCAGCGCGGGAAAACATAAAGGTAAAAAGCTCCTTTTACCTTCACTTGATAGTACACGCAGTACAAAATCTATCACCAAAGAGTCTTTGTTTGATACGCTTCAATCAAATATTATTGATGAAATTTTTGTTGAAGTATTTGGAGGGAGTGGCTCCATGGGACTTGAAGCTATTAGTAGAGGAGCAAAAGAGGCTTATTTTATTGAAAAAAATAGAGCAGCTTTTTTAATATTAGAAAAAAACTGCAATACTATTTCTCCGTCTCAAGCACATTGTTTGCTAGGAGATAGCTTTAATGAATTACCTAAACTCATTGAAAAACTAACACAAAAAGCTTATTTTTATTTTGATCCTCCTTTTTCGATTCGTGAAGGCATGGATAATATTTATCTACAAGTGATAGAATTAATACAAAATATACCTCCTTCAAAAGTACATATGATTGTTATTGAACATATGAGTGCTTTAATACTTCC